>CAZNOB010000022.1:33613-46485 GCA_964574535.1 uncultured Granulosicoccaceae bacterium
TTATCGACCACCATGGCTTTTGTACGCATGCTCACCATACTCACCAGAGATAAAAAGATCGGCGACAACATCGTACCGATTGTACCGGATGAAGCACGCACCTTCGGCATGGACGGCATGTTCAGACAACTGGGCATCTATTCTTCAGTAGGCCAACTTTATACCCCTGAAGATCGCGACCAGGTGATGTTCTATAAAGAAGATAAAACCGGGCAGATCCTTGAAGAAGGTATTACTGAAGCAGGTGCTATGTCTTCATGGATTGCAGCAGCCACAGCCTACAGCACACACGGCGTCAACATGATTCCGTTCTTTGTTTACTACTCTATGTTTGGCTTCCAGCGTATTGGTGATCTGGCATGGGCCAGTGGCGATATGCGTTCACGCGGCTTTATGATCGGTGGTACAGCAGGTCGCACCACTTTGAACGGTGAAGGCTTACAGCACGAAGACGGCCACAGTCATGTACTGGCCAGCACAATCCCCAATTGTGTCAGCTATGACCCCTGCTTTGCCTACGAAATGGCAGTCATCATTCATGATGGCATGCGCCGCATGATGCAAGACCAGGAAGACGTTTTTTACTACATTACTGCGATGAACGAAAACTACCACCATCCGGCAATGCCTGAAGGTGTAGAAGAAGGCATCATCAAAGGCATGTATAAACTTAAAAGCACGGGTGCTAAAAAGAAGCTCAGAGTTAACCTGCTTGGCGCAGGCGTGATACTGCGTGAAGCAATAGCCGCGGCTGACATGCTTGAAAAAGACTGGAAAGTCGGCAGTGACATCTGGAGTGTCACAAGCTTCACCGAGCTGCGTAATGATGGACTGGCAGCAACCCGCTGGAACAATCTTAACCCTGAAGCAGAACAGAAAGTACCGTATGTCACACAGCTGCTAAGCGAGTATCCGCATCCGGTTGTTGCAACCAGTGACTACATGAAAGTCTTGTCCGATGGATTACGCGAGTACATCGATGCGCCGTTTAAGGTACTTGGAACAGACGGCTTTGGCCGTTCCGATACGCGTGAAAAACTACGCGATTTCTTTGAGGTAGACCGTCGCTACGTTGTTGTCACCGCACTTAACACATTAAAAGAGCAAGGCAAAATAGAAGCAAGCGTGGTCACAGAAGCGATTAAAAAGTACGGTTTGAACCCTGACAAATCAAACCCTGTCACGAGCTAAAGCGGAGAATAACATGGCAACACCCATAGACATCCGCGTACCGGATCTTGGCGAGAGCGACAGCGTTGAAGTCATCGAAGTGCTGGTGCAAGTCGGTGACAGCATCAGTGCTGAGCAGTCGCTTATCACGCTGGAAAGCGACAAAGCCAGCATGGAGATTCCATCAACCGATGATGGCTCTATTACTGAAATACTGGTTAAAGTTGGAGACAAAGTCTCAACAGGAGACGTTATCGCAAAATTGTCTGCAGCTGACAGCAGTGGTGATAGCGACGCTGCAACTGGCAGCGATGCCACTGAAGCACCTGCGCCTGCAGCCGATGCACAACCACAAGAATCAAGTACGCACCAGGTAATAGTACCGGAAATCGGTGACTTTGATGCGATTGAAGTAATCGAAGTACTGGTAAGCGTTGGTGATACCGTAGACCTTGATCAGTCACTGATCACTTTGGAAAGCGACAAAGCCAGCATGGAAATTCCATCCACGGCAGCTGGCACCGTGACCTCAATTGCAGCCACTGTTGGCGGCAAGATGTCTCAGGGTGATCTGGTTGCCGAGATTGCTGTTACAGCATCTGCTTCAAGCAGTGCTCCAAAAGCAGCAACCGCAGCACCTCCTGCTGCAAGTGTACCTGCAGCTCAACCCGCACCAACACCGGCGCCTGCTTCTAATAAGCCACAACCCCAGTCATCACCTACGCAAAAGATTGCTGATGAATCCTATCGCCGTGCACACGCAAGCCCTGCTGTGCGCAAGTTTGCACGGGAACTTGGCGTTGATCTGTTACTGGTAACTGGCAGCGGTCCGAAATCTCGTATCTTAAAAGACGACGTACAGCAGTTCGTAAAGACCACTATGGCCTCTGCAGCCAGCAACTATGGCGGTGCAGGCGGTGGTGCGGGGATTCCGTCTATCCCTGAAGTTGATTTCACGAAGTTCGGTGAAGTTGAACGTGTAGAGATGTCTCGCATCAATGTACTGACTGCAGAGAATCTGCATCGCGCCTGGTTAAACCTTCCCATGGTGACATACCATGATGAAGCAGACATTACAGAGCTTGAAGCCTTCAGAAAGTCGATTAAACAGGAAGCAGCAGATGACGGTATCAGAATAACGGGCCTGGTATTCCATATCAAAGCACTTGCTGCAGCGTTAAAGAAATTCCCACGCTTTAACTCATCGCTATCTTCAGATGGTCAATCTCTGTTTTACAAAAAGTACTGCAACATTGGCATCGCTGTTGACACACCTAACGGATTGGTTGTTCCGGTACTGACTGACGTCGATAAGAAAAACGTCTATCAACTGTCAGAAGAAATGACAGACCTCAGCACCAGGGCACGAGATAAGAAACTCAAGCCTTCCGAGATGCAGGGCGCGAGCATGACAATATCAAGCCTGGGTGGTATCGGTGGTTGTGCATTTACCCCGATAGTCAATCCGCCTGAAGTCGCCATTCTTGGCATCACTCGCGCAAAGATGCAGCCTGTCTGGGACGGAGAAGCCTTTCAGCCGCGTCTGATGTGTCCGCTTGATCTGACCTATGATCATCGGGTTATCGATGGCGCTGACGGTGCTCGATTCATGACGCACTACTGCAAAGTGATCAGCGACATCCGAAAGATCATGCTCTACTGATCATGACCACTGTAGAAAACACCTGCAAAATTAAAGTATCGCGGAGAAAGCGTGGATAATCCTGTAACTATTTCAGTACCTGATATTGGTGATTTTGAAGAAATCGAAATCATAGAAGTACTGGTACATGTTGGCGATACTGTAGCCATCGATGATTCTCTTATTACCGTTGAAAGCGACAAGGCAAGCATGGAAATTCCTGCCACTGCCGCAGGTGAAGTCACAGAGATTCTTGTTGCAGTTGGCGATAAAATTTCAAAAGGGTCGCCAATACTGGTTGTAGCATCATCGGAAGCTGCTGCTACCAGCGCACCCGAAGCGGCTCCAGCGGCGTCCAAAGAAGCGCCAGCTCCTGCTGCGAGTAACGCTTCCGGTGACTCCTACAATGTTGTCGTGATCGGAGCCGGACCGGGAGGCTATACCGCTGCATTTCGTGCCGCTGACCTTGGTTTATCAGTGTTGTTGATTGAGCGTTACCCGGTACTGGGTGGTGTCTGCCTGAATGTCGGTTGCATACCTTCTAAAGCTCTGCTGCACACTGCACAGGTAATTAACGAAACTCGGGATATGCAGGATCACGGTATCACTTTTGGTGAACCGCAAATTGATATTGATAAACTACGTGGCTTTAAAGAAAAGGTAATCGGTCAATTAACCGGTGGACTTAAAGGTTTAGCCAAACAAAGAAATGTAGAAGTACAAACCGGTGTTGCCACTTTTGTTTCTTCCAACCAACTGAACATCGATAACAACGGCTCTGTCACCAGCGTTAACTTTGACAACGCCATCATTGCCGCAGGCTCTTCCGTGGTAAAACTTCCGGGCTTCCCTTATGAAGATGAGCGTCTGATCGATTCAACCGGCGCGCTTGAATTAAAAGACATCCCGGAACGTTTACTGGTCGTTGGCGGCGGCATCATCGGCCTTGAAATGAGTTGTGTCTATCAGGCGCTCGGTACAAAAATCACTGTGGTAGAACTATCAGACGGACTGATCCCGGGCTGTGACCGTGACCTTGTCAGACCGTTTCAAAAGCGTGTGTCAAAGCTCTTTGAAAACATCTACACAAGCACTCGTGTAAGTGGCATGGAATCAACCAAAAAAGGTATAGAGGTCACTTTTGAAGGTGACTCTGCACCGCAGAAAGACACTTTTGATAGAGTGTTGCTTGCAATTGGCCGATCACCCAACGGCAAATCACTGAGCGCTGAAAACGCAGGCGTTGAAGTTGATGAACGTGGCTTTATTAAAGTAGATAAACAACAACGCACCAATGTGAACAACATCTATGCGATTGGCGATATCGTCGGCCAGCCAATGCTTGCCCACAAAGCCACCCATGAAGGTAAAGTGGCAGCCGAAGTCATCTCCGGTAAAAAGAGCTACTTTGATGCGAAAACAATTCCGTCAGTTGCCTATACCGATCCTGAAATTGCCTGGATGGGATTGACAGAAATAGAAGCAAAAGAACAAGGCATAGAATACGAAAAAGGCAGCTTCCCGTGGGCCGCCAGTGGCCGTGCCTTAAGCATTGCAAGAACTGAAGGCATGACCAAAGTGCTGCTTGACCCAACCACAAAACGCATCCTTGGCGCAGGCATGGTCGGTACCAACGCAGGTGAACTGTTGGCCGAGGCGGTACTGGCACTAGAGATGGGTGCAGACATTGAAGATATAGCGCTTACCGTACACCCTCACCCAACCTTGTCAGAAACACTTAATTTCGCCTGCGAGGTTGCCGAAGGCACTTGCACCGACATCTATGCCCCAAAAAAATAACCGAGCGGCATAGTCAAAACCATAAGAGTTCCTCAATATATGGCTGACGATCTTAGAGATGCAGCGCTTCACTATCATCGCTACCCAAAGCCTGGAAAGCTTGAAATTAGTGCCACCAAGAATATGGTTAATCAGCGCGATCTAGCGCTAGCCTATTCACCGGGCGTGGCAGTGGCCTGTGAAGAAATCGTTAAAAACCCTGCAGAAGCTGCCACTCTCACACTGCGCGCCAATCTGGTTGGAGTGATCACCAACGGAACCGCTGTGCTGGGGTTGGGTGCAATCGGCCCACTCGCCTCCAAGCCAGTGATGGAAGGCAAAGCGGTGCTGTTTAAGAAGTTTGCCAATATTGATGTGTTTGATCTCGAACTCGACACCACCGATGTTGATCGTTTTGTCGATGCTGTCTCCTTGATGGAACCAAGCTTCGGCGGGATCAATCTGGAAGATATTAAAGCACCGGAATGCTTCGAGATCGAGCGGCAGCTTAATGAAAGAATGAACATTCCGGTTTTCCACGATGACCAGCATGGAACGGCAATCACTGTCGCTGCAGCGATAACCAATGGTTTACTGATTGCCAATAAAGAATTTGCAGACGTCCAGTTAGTCTGTTCCGGTGCCGGCGCCGCCGCATTGGCGTGTCTGGATTTGTTAGTGTCTCTGGGAATGAAGCACGAAAATATCACCGTAGTTGATATCGTTGGCGTCGTCTACGAAGGCCGGACAGAGCAAATGGATTCGTATAAAGCGCGTTATGCCAGGGAAACCAGCGCTCGGACACTAAGTGAAGTTATAAAAGGCGCAGATATATTTCTGGGTTTATCTGCCGCCGGCGTGCTGAAGTCGGAAGATGTTAAACAGATGGCACCGGCACCGATCGTTTTTGCACTGGCTAATCCGGTACCTGAAATCATGCCTGAGCAGGTCAATGAAGCACGGGACGACGCCATCATCGCCACAGGTCGTTCGGACTTTCCAAACCAGGTAAACAATGTACTGTGCTTTCCATTCCTGTTCCGTGGTGCTCTGGATGTTGGCGCCACCACAATTAACCAGGAAATGAAAATAGCAGCGGTTAACGCCATTGCCGAAATAGCCAGGCGCGAAGTATCGGATGTTGTGGCCTCTGCCTATGGCGATACTTCATTCGGGTTTGGACGGGACTATCTGATCCCAAAGCCATTTGACCCTCGCCTAATGACTACCGTACCGGTCCGAGTCGCACAGGCTGCCATGGACAGCGGGGTTGCCACGCGCCCACTCAAAAGTTTCCCGGAATACCGCGCACAGCTCAGCGATTTTGTTTTTAAATCGGGCATGGTGATGAAGCCAGTTTTTTCAAAAGCAATGTCGAACCCGCAAAAGGTAGTTTTCGCCGAAGGGGAATCACGCCGTGTCATCAACGCGGTTCAGGTATTAGTTGATGACGGTATTTGTATTCCTATCCTGATTGGTCGTCCATCGGTGATTGAAAAAAATATTGAAAAATTTCGTCTGCGCCTGGTGGCCGGAAAAGATTTTACAATCATCGATCCAATGAGCAACCCCGATGAATCGCTGTATGCCGAGGCCTACCATGAAAAAACGGCCCGCCAGGGGGTAACGCCTGCCTATGCACGCGCTGTTGTGCGCACCAGAGCCACCGCTTTGGGAGCATTGATGGTAAATATGGGTATTGCCGATGCACTGATTTGTGGCAGCGAAGGGGCCTATGTGAGGCACCTGCGATACATTCGAACCATCATCGGTATTCGCGAAGACGTCACTGATTGTTCCGCTGTGATCCTTCTCATCCTTCAAGCGGGTACCTTTTTTCTGACTGATACACATGTCAGCGTTGACCCGGGCGCAGAACATATCGCCGAAACAGCCGTACTCGCCGCTACCGCCGTACGCCGCTTTGGACTGGAGCCAAAAGTTGCTCTGCTTTCTCATTCCAATTTTGGAAGCCGTGACAATGAAAGCTCACAAAAAATGCGCAAAGCCAAAGAAATCCTGGATAGCGACCACCCGGAATTGTTGGTTGAGGGGGAAATGCACGCAGACGCTGCTGTCTGGGAGTCAGTTCGAGACCGAATTTTCCCCGATTCAAGTTATCGTGGATCAGCCAACCTGATGGTAATGCCTGACTTAGACGCTGCCAATATCGCCTACAACATGGTCAAGGTATTCGGTGACGGCCTGCCAGTAGGGCCAATGCTGGTCGGGTTAAACAAACCCGCCCACGTATTGACCGAGGCGATCACTGTCCGTGGAATTGTTAACATGTGTGCTGTCGCCGCAGCTGAAGCGATTGATTACAACGCCCGCCCTTCCTGACGTCATATTTTTGCCGGCGCCTGCGAATTGACAAAAAGCTGATCGCAGGTTCATTCTGGCCTCTGCTGGTGGCGCAGTCACAGAGTCGCAAATAGCCCACACAAGTGAGAATCATTGCGAGAGATAGCTATTCCTTGCCAATCTTTAAGTACTTTTGTCGTAAATCAGAAATAGCGAGTCGCCCACCTACCATCGAAAAAGACTACACAAGCACACTCTTCCACTAGACTGCAACCTGGTGCTTTTTAGTTTCACTGAAACGTGTTAACAAGCACGCAAACTGCAATACACGCAACAAGAACGTAACCGAGACCGGGCAGATGGCTGAAGACGAATACGACGACGAAGAAGAGATTATTCTATCTGAACTCGATAACGACGAGCTTGTCGAGCAAATGCACGATGACCTCTACAACGGCTTGCGCGAGGAAATAATAGAAGGCACCAATATTCTGCTGGAACGAGACTGGACGCCGGATAAAGTACTGAATGACGCACTCGTTGAAGGCATGCGTATTGTTGGAATTGATTTTCGCGACGGCATTCTGTTTGTCCCGGAAGTACTGATGGCAGCCAATGCGATGAAAGGCGGCATGGAGATTTTGCGCCCGCTACTGGCAGAAACAGGCGCAGAGACCATCGGTAAGATGGTAATAGGTACTGTCAAAGGCGACATCCACGATATTGGCAAGAACCTGGTATCAATGATGATGGAAGGAGCTGGTTTCGAAGTTATTGATCTGGGCATCAATAACCCTGTCGAAGACTATTTAGCGGCTCTTGAAGAGCACAAACCCGACATCCTGGGTATGTCCGCGTTGTTAACAACGACCATGCCTTATATGAAGGTGGTGATCGATACGTTGCAGGAGCAAGGCCTGCGTGATGACTATATTGTTCTGGTTGGTGGCGCGCCTCTGAACGAAGAATTTAGCGACGCCATTGGCGCAGATGCCTATTGCCGTGATGCGGCGGTAGCGGTTGAGACCGCTGGCAAACTGATTCAGGAGCGTCGAGCAGCGGCGAGTTAGTCTTCTGACTCGATGCTATCGCCAAAAATGTGATGAGAGCCAAGCCCGCATTGATAATCGCGTGCGGTGCTTTGGCCAAAGAAATCACAACACTGATCGAGGCTAATCACTGGACACACATGCGGGTGCAATGCATCCCCGCAAAAATTCACAACACCCCAGACCAGATACCTGACGCGGTACGCCAGATTATTCATCGAGCACGACCGGACTATTCAGACATCTTCATCGCCTTTGCAGATTGTGGTACCGGCGGTTTACTTGATAATGTCGTTAGGGAAGAAAAAGTAGAGCGGCTTGCGGGTGCACATTGCTATGAGTTTTACGCGGGCAGCGAAGCCTTCGCAGCCATGGCAGATGAAGAACTGGGCACCTTTTATCTAACAGACTTCCTGGCCAGGCACTTCAAACGGCTCATCCTTGAAGAACTGGGGATTATGAAACACCCCGAGTTGCGCGATATGTACTTTGCACACTACCGGAAACTTGTCTACCTGGCGCAAACAGACAATCCAGAACTGATCAAAATGGCGCAGGATGCAGCCTCGACACTCAATCTACAATATGAATTCAGAAGAACAGACTACGGTGGCCTTGAGCAAGGGCTAAAAACGTTCAACGAAAGTATCGTGCAATGGCAAAACTAATCACAACTTACTGGCGCGACATCCCCGCACAGGTGACGGCAAAGGCCGGGCGAAAAACTGCAAAAATTCAGCTCACTGACCGATTTCAGGAAGCGATTGACATGGCAGCAATGCGCGCTGGTAAAGAGGGTACAGACGCTTATCTTGAAGACTGGCGTCGCGAACAATGCGACTGTGACGATGATCTGCAAGCCGTGGTCAGGGAAGCAGCTCAACAACTCGAAGACGCATTCAGCACCGAACGCTTACAAGCGGTCGTAAAGAACAAAGGATTGCTCGACGACGCGGATAGTTAGCAATGTATCGCCTTCGCCTCTGGGCTGTTAAACGCGCATCATCTTTGAACCGTTTTTATCAGGGTTTCGAAAAACTGCTGGTAACCATGCATCCGCTTTGGCAACGTATTGGTTACCAGCGACTTGAAAAGACCTTTGCCACAACTGAAAAACTCGTCAAGGGTGCACTTTTCGATTGCCAGATGTGTGGCCAGTGCGTACTGAGTTCTACCGGCATGTCTTGCCCGATGAATTGCCCCAAAAGCCTTCGTAACGGCCCTTGCGGTGGTGTGAGAAGTAACGGTTATTGCGAGGTTGAACCAGAGATGAAATGCGTTTGGGTTGCTGCATGGGAAGGCAGCCAAAGACTGTCTGACGAAAGCGCTATTCAAATAGTGCAAAAACCAGTCGACTATCGGCTGAAAAACAAATCCTCATGGTTGCGCGTTGTACAGGATAAGCAAGCAACTTCGCAGTAACCCACCAAACAGTGGTGCCAGCCAGACATCGGTATCAAAATAAGTTATTAATTCATGGAACAACGCAACGTCGATCTTTCCCCAGCAGAGCTTCTGCCAATCCTGCCAGGTCATAATTCGCCAGGCAGATTTGAACGCGTGCTGAGAGCTGGGAAGTTTGCGATAACTACAGAACTCGCACCACCAGACTCCGCAGATCCCGCTCAGGTTTATGAACGCGCCAGTGTATTTGATGGCTACGTAGATGCAATTAACGCCACAGACGGCAGCGGTGCTCATTGCCATATGTCGAGCATTGCTGTTTGCGGTCTTTTAACAAGAGCTGGCTACTCACCAATTATGCAAATCTCCTGTCGCGACCGAAATCGCATTGCCATGCAGGGAGAGATTCTAGGTGCCAGTGCAATGGGTGTTTCGAATATTTTATGTTTGACCGGTGACGGCGTACAAACCGGAGACCACCCGCAAGCGAAGCCGGTTTTTGATCTGGATTGCATGTCGCTGCTTGAAATCGGCAGCAGGATGCGCGACCAGGCTACCTTTGAAAGTGGCCGAAAACTTGACCACGCCCCACCGGTTTTTTTCGGCGCCGCAGCCAATCCATTCGCCCCGCCCTATGACTGGCGTCCATTGAGATTGGCAAAAAAAATCGCCGCCGGTGCGCAGTTCGTACAAACCCAGTACTGCTACGATATGAAGTTACTTCAGAACTATATGCGTCGCGTGCGTGAACTCGATCTCCATAAACAAGTGTATATCCTTGTTGGCGTCGGGCCGCTGGCTTCCGCCAAAACCGCTACATGGATTCGCAACAATGTACCTGGAGTTCATATTCCTGATCATGTTATTAAAAGATTATCAGGCGCTAAAAGCCAGCGTGAGGAAGGCATCAGGCTTTGCATTGAACTCATTCAGCAGATTCGTGAAATCGAGGGCGTACACGGCTGCCACATCATGGCCTACAGACAAGAACACACGGTTCCGGAGATCATCGAGAGATCCGGAGTCCTTAATGAAAGAAACTCACGTAAACATGCTCGTAGCACCTGACATGCGATACGAGCGATGTAATCATCAGGTTCGATCAGGAAGAAATCTATGACTGACACCGTTATCGGGTCCGCTACCCGCGACCATGTAATCGGCTTTGACAAACCCTTCACCATGATCGGTGAACGCATCAATCCCACCGGCAGAAAACTGCTCGCCGAAGAAATGAAAAACGGAGACTTTAGCCGAGTCGAGTCAGACGCCATCGCACAAATTGAAGCCGGCGCTCATATGCTTGATATCAATGCCGGTATACCCCTGGCAGATGAGCCGGCACTTCTTGCGCAAGCGATTGAATTGGTGCAAGGCTTAAGCGATATCCCGATTTGTATTGACTCATCTATCGTTGAAGCTCTGGATCAGGGACTGCAGGCATATAAGGGTCGTGCGTTGCTTAACTCGGTGACCGGTGAGACGGAACGACTTGAGCAAGTGCTGCCATTGGTTAAAAAATATGACGCCGCTGTGGTCGCTATTTCAAACGACGAAACCGGCATCTCCGAAGATCCCGATGTACGCTACGCCGTTGCCAAAAAGATCGTTGAACACGCAGCAGACTATGGCATCAAACCCTGCGACATTGTGATCGATCCATTGGTAATGCCAATCGGCGCTATAGGTCAGGCCGGCCGACAGGTCTTTGATATTGTTGGTCGCATTCGAAAAGAACTAAAATGCAATACCACCTGTGGCGCATCGAATGTTAGTTTCGGTCTGCCAAATCGCGGCGGCATTAATAGTGCGTTTCTGACCATGGCAATTGCGCACGGGATGACTTCCGCCATCACCAATCCTTGCCACAAAGAAGTTATGGAAGCCGTGATGGGTGCGGATGTACTGATGGGTCATGATCAGGATTGTTTACGCTGGATTGCAAAATACCGCGAAGCCCCGACAACAGGGGATGGTGTCGGGCGTGGTCGTCGAGTATCAAAGCGACGTCGTCCACCCAAATAAGCCCCATAAAAACTGAATGAGACTCGCAGATGACTGACGCCAAAGTCGTATTTACTCCCAGTGGTCGCCGTGGACGATTTCCTATCGGCACACCCGTACTTGAGGCTGCGCGGTCACTTGGCGTTGATATTGACTCCGTCTGCGGAGGCAGAGCGATTTGCGGGCGCTGCCAGGTACTATGCGCAGAGGGTGATTTCCCGAAACATGAAATCCACTCCCGGGCATCACATCTTTCAGCATTCACCAAAACAGAAGAACGCTGGGAACGGGTGAAAAAACAGTCCTTAAACGGCCGACGACTAGGCTGTCAGGCGAAGATTGAAGCCGATGTTGTGATTGATGTTCCACCTGACAGCCAGGTACATCGTCAAGTGATACGCAAAGGCGCAGATCTGTTAGATATTGAACTCAACCCGCTGGTTCATCTCTACTACGTCGAAGTGCAGGAACCCGATATGCACTCACCAACCGGTGACCTGCAGCGTCTGAAGCATGCGCTTGAATACGAATGGCGTTTGACCGATCTCAGCTGCGAACTATCGCTGATCTCAAGTCTTCAAAAAACACTTCGTACCGGTGACTGGAAAGTCACTGTCGCTATCTCAAACGATAGCCGCATTATTGCAGTGTGGCCCGGTTTTAAAGAACAAGTGCTTGGCATCGCTATCGATGTTGGTTCAACAACGATAGCAGCCCATATATGCGATTTAATGACCGGCGATGTACTCGCTTCCAATGGTCTAATGAATCCACAAATTCGTTTTGGTGAAGACCTAATGAGTCGCGTGTCCTACGTCATGATGAATCCTGGTGGCGAAGTCGAGATGACCAAAGTTGTAAGAGAGGCGATTTGCGAACTGGTTTCCTCCGGCACGGCCGAGATCGACGCGCAACCGGAAGATATCCTTGCAATGACGTTGGTCGCCAACCCGGTAATGCATCATCTATTACTAGGCATAGATCCTGTGGAGCTGGGCGGCGCACCATTCGCACTTGCAACAAATGAGGCAATTTATTGTAAAGGCGCCGAACTAGACTTTAACACTCACCCCAATGCACAAATTTACGTATTGCCCTGTATCGCAGGTCATGTGGGTGCAGATACCGCCGGGGTCATACTGGCGGAACGACCTGACACAATGGAAGAGTTAACGCTACTCGTAGACGTGGGCACTAACGCTGAAATAGTACTGGGCAATCGACATCGTTTGTTGGCATGCTCAAGCCCAACAGGTCCGGCATTTGAAGGTGCACAGATAAGCGGAGGTCAGCGTGCAGCACCAGGTGCAATAGAAAGAGTGCGAATAGACCAGAACACACTTGAACCGAAATTCAGTGTGATCGGCAGCGATATCTGGTCAGATGATGCTGCCTTCAATAGCGCTATAAACTCCACAGGTGTCACCGGTATTTGCGGCAGCGGCATCATTGAAGTGATCGCAGAGATGTTTTTAGCCGGAATTATCGACACCAACGGTGTCATCAATGGCGCTCTCGCA
>CAZNOB010000023.1:0-18816 GCA_964574535.1 uncultured Granulosicoccaceae bacterium
GTTTGAGGTCGGTATACAGCATCATTATCAATGAACCCAGAAACAGGAGTGTGTTTCGCATGCCCAGAGAAATACTGGTGCCGACCAGTGACTGGATCAATGTGGTATCGGAAGATAAACGTGACAGCACTTCACCGGTTTTCAGGGTTTCGAAAAACTGCGGGTCCTGCATCAGCACCCGGGCATAGACATCACTACGCAGGTCGGCTGTGATGCGCTCACCCAGCCAGGAGACACAATAAAACCGAACTGCCGTGCTGACCGCCAAAACACTGGCCAGTGCAAACAGACCAAGAAAAACCAGATCAACACTGTGGCTGCCGATGGATGTCTGATTACCAGAATTTGGTGCGGTGAAGCCAAGGTCTACTAAATACCGGAATGCGACTGGCATGGCCAGCGTTGCGGCAGCGGCAACCAACAGTGCGATCAGGCTGACCGCCACGCGGGCTTTATAACGTTTGAGGTAGTCGAAAAGACGTCGAAGAATCACCCATGCAGAGTGTTCTTCTGTATTACCGGAGCCGGTCAGACTGGCAGTCATAGCCACTGTTGCAAGGGGTGGAAAATCAATTTATCGCCTTGTCTGTGTTTCGCAATGCGGGTGCACTGGTCGGTGCTAAACGGGGCGATAAAGGAGCCACCCATACTCTTTGCGACTTAAGGCCCCTACGGTTTTGAAGGCGGCGGTATGTTTGCTTTGCCTCTGGCGCGAGCGGCAAGGATGTCCAGCAAGCCCATTGCAAATGCAGAGACAACAAACGTGATATGTAGTATGACGTACCATAGTAGTTTATCGTTTTCGACATTGGGGGCGTTCATAAATACTTTTAGCAAGTGAATTGAAGAAATCGCCACAATGCTGGCCGCTATTTTAGCCTTCAGTGATGACGAATCCATGGTGCCGAGCCAACGCAGTTTTTCTTCATCCTGCTCGACATCAAGTGCGGACACGAAGTTTTCGTAGCCGGACATCATCACCATGACAATCAGGCCACCCACCATGGCCATATCGATAAGCGACAGCACTACCAGCACCATATCGGCTTCTTTGAGTTCAAGAATATGCAGAAGCAGGTGAAATACTTCCTGAAAAAATTTCACACCCAATGCGACGAGTGCGAGACTGAGACCCAGATAGATAGGGGCCAGAATCCAGCGCGAACGGTAAAGCAGGCGTTCGATGATTTGTTCCATGGAGGGCTCTTGGTGAAAGACGATATTTGGCGAAACAGTGAGTACTGATCAGCCAGTAATTATAAGGCCGGATTGATAACTTTCCAGTGGAGATTCGCAATCAATGGGCAGTACATTCTGGCGTCAGCTGGAGTGGATTCCGGATGAGTTTTTTGGTTGGGGGGTTACGGGTAAAAGGAACTTTCTGATCTTAAAGTACATGCGGTGGCTATTCCCGACTCCCGTTGTTAAGGTAAACCGCTCTTATGCGGCGTAGATTAACGATGGCAAAAAAACGTTCGATGTCAAAGGCCAGGCGTATTAGCGAATCTTCTCGAGGCGCAGTGCAATCGATGGGGACCGGCACAATGCCATCAGGTTCCGACTTACCCGTCGTCACCAGCCTGATTGCCCGGCCGGTGATTGTTCCAATGAAGCGTCCGCTTTATGTCGCCACTGGCGCTGTAGAGCATGCGGCATTGGTCCTGATCGATATAAAAACCAGTGCGGGGTTTTCGGGGCGCAGTTATCTGTTCGCGTTTACGCAACCAGTGCAGGCGGCGATTGTTGAATTGCTTCAGGGGATGGAAGCAATGATCAAAGGTGATGCTGTTTCACCTTTTGATATTGAGCGCAAGCTGCGCGCAAAACACCGCCTGCTGGGTTTACAAAACGTGGTGATGTTTGCAATCTCCGGGATTGACATGGCTCTCTGGGATACGTTTGCAAAATTAATCGATCAGCCTTTGGTGTGTGCGCTGGGAGGCTCGGTGAAACCCATCCCTGCCTATAACTCGAATGGTTTGGGCATTATGCCGACAGATGCGCTCGTGCAGGAGGCGGAGCAATTGCTGGCAGAGGGATTCAATGCAGTAAAAATGCGAGTGGGTCGTGAAACTGCACAGGCGGATCTGATCGCTATTCAAGCGGTAAAAAAAGCCATCGGGTCGGATACCATTCTAATGTGTGATTTTAATCAGGGACTTACAGTTGCCGAGGCCATTCACCGTGGTCGCATGATTGATGATGAGGGCGGTATGGCCTGGATCGAAGAGCCGATTCAAGCTGATGATTACCGAGGACTTAAAAAGGTAGCAGCGGCTTTGCAAACCCCGGTGTCTGTTGGTGAGAATTTTATGGGGCCAGAACAAATGGCAGATGCGCTTTCCGCAGGCGCCTGCGATTATGTGATGCCTGATGTTCAGCGAATCAGCGGAGTCAGTGGCTGGATGCGGGCGGCAGCACTAGCAGATGTTGCTGGGGTTGAGATGTCATCACATTTGTTTCCAGAGGTCAGTAGTCACCTGCTTGGCGTTACGCCCACCGCGCATTGGCTGGAATACGTTGACTGGGCTGAGCCCGTTTTAAGACAGAAGCACCAGATCGCTGATGGGGCCATGCTTATCTCGGAGGAGCCTGGCTCCGGGCTGGACTGGGATGAAAAAGCGGTAAAGAAGATGCTCGGTTAGTTGTGTTTGTCGTCCCCGAAATCCGGAATTATTCGGTTGAATAAGTGCGGGAATTCTGGTCTGCTACGACGTCTGTTTTTCATTTCTGACGTGCGTGACTATGGCTTCTGAAACCAAAATACTAAGTATCTGTAATTCAAAGGGCGGTGTGGGGAAATCCGTTGTCACGCTTATGGTGGCCACCGCGATCGCAGAGCAGAAAAATAAAAAGGTGCTGATTATCGATTGTGATTCCCAGGCGTCAGTTTTGGGCATGTATGAAC
Organism: uncultured Granulosicoccaceae bacterium; assembly: GCA_964574535.1. GTDB lineage: Bacteria > Pseudomonadota > Gammaproteobacteria > Granulosicoccales > Granulosicoccaceae. Next base: position 2,909 of record CAZNOB010000023.1, read on the forward strand.
ACCAGGTAGAAATGTACCCGGACGACACGCCGTTAGTCGAAGTAGAAGCATTAAGCCCGCGGAGAGTTGGCACCTTTTTAAAGCGTTTTGGCGATGACTATGACGTGATCTTTATTGATATACCAAGAATGACTGATAAAAAGGCTGACAATCCGACGGTAATGTTACTTTACAACTGCGACGGCATACTGGTGCCTGCCATTGGCTCCGCGGTAGATACGTTAGCCACTCAGGAGTTTATGGACATTATTGACGAGTGTAAAAAGTTTAAAGCAGAAATGAACGAAGGCTTCAGCTACTACGGGTTTATCAATCGTCGAAATCTACGTAAAAGTAATCAGGAAACTGAAGTCTTATTGCGCAAGACTGGCCTTAAGATGTTTACAAATTCACTTTCTGATTTACGAATTTTCACCACGCCATCAGTTTTCAGTTCACCGCTAAGAACGGCTGAAGGGTGCAGAAGGTTTGAACCTTTCTATAAAGAGTTTTGCCGAAAATTTAAGGTGTGATCGCATTATTGCTTTGAAGTGCAACTACTGATAGCGATCCAGATAAGAACGATATTTATTGGCACTGTTCATCCAGCCACAGTAATCCTGATAAGCTTTGGTGAAGCCATTCAGGCTGTAGCGATAGGTTTTATTGTTGGCAACTGATAAATTGAATACCGCCCCGGCAGACATTTGTGCAATCAGGTTCCAGAAATGAATAGTATTGTTTGTAATAGTGAATCCAGCACCAGCGCGCTGCGGGCTCAGATTCACCGGTGGCAGGCCATCCACAGATACAGCAATATCTGAAAGTGAATTATCGGAAATGACGGTGTCATCCAGATAGAGTCTAAAGTTATCCGGTGGAAAGCATACCAGCTTCAGTTTGCTGCGGCCGTCTACCTTACTGGTATTGACCATGTAGCCGTAAGCGCCATCTTTAAGCGTTTTATTGTTAATATAGCCGGTCCAGTCTGCAGCAGAAACCGGTGATAAGAAAAAGCTGGCAATGATCAGCCACGTTAACCAGATATTGAGTGGCAGCAGTGTTTTGACTGGGTCCAATTTTTACTGTGCCATGGCCAGTGCATCGAGTGTAACGTCTTCGCGTGAGACATAGCCGGTTTCACCACGAGTAGTTTGTACCCTGAACCATTGACCATCGGTAGCAATGGCTGTGAGGCTGGTGCCGTGTGGCAATATTATTTCCTGAGTCCCGGTCTGACTATGTAAACGAGCGCTGGTGCTTGTCACGGTTAGTTGGGTGAATGGATCATGGCGATCGAGAAACTGAAAATTCTTTGAATCACCCGGAGGGCTGGTCAGTTGGTTGAGATTCTCCTTTACCGGATCAACGTGTCTTTCAGTCATTGTAATTGGAAAAGGCAGTGCTATTGGATCAGCTGTTGGCAGATGCATGCCATCAGGCTGGTTACTTTCCGCTGCGAGATGGCTGGAAATTATTGCCTGTAATCTCTGTGTCAGAGGATCAATGTCATCAAGTTTCCAGAGTTGATCGGAATGACTTTCGGTCAGTTGCAGTGCAATGATCAGAATTTCCGGCGCTCCTGACGGTACGGGTGTAGATTCAGGGGCAAGCGGTTGACTCACCGTTGGTAGTGAAAATTCAGATAGTGCCCTTGCCGATGTAAGCGCAGGTCCATTGCCACTGTAAGCGCTTTGTGTAGCAACCAGTAATGATGGCAAAGCGGGTGATTCCGCAAAGCTGGCTGTGACATTGTTTATGTAATTTTGATTATTGAACCAGCTCAGGATAAACGCCAATGCTGCGCAGACAATAATGGAGTCCGAAGTTGTGCGAAGTACGGTTGCTGTGGATGGCAGAGAAAATCTCGGAGTGGTGACAGTGCGATCCCGTTCGGTGCTGCTTTTTCTGAGCCTGCCAAGTACGATGGCGATGACAAAAGCGATATAAAGAGTAAACAGATAAAGTGGATAGGCAAGTATAATGAGATCGAACTTACCCACAGCCAGGATGGCACATACTGATGCTATCAATGAGATAACCCAGGTAATAAGCGTTTCACTGTCAGGATCACGATAGGCTTTTACTACTGTTGCAGCCCCTCCAAGTAGACTGATGCTAATGGTAATCGCCAGTGCGTAGGCAGCAGTTTCTGTGAAATACCAGAGCACCAGCCCCAATGTGGCGGCAAGTAATATCACGTAGTCGGTTTTGCTGAGAAATCTGCCCTTGCCACCCTTGATCGACAGAGCAAAAACTATAATGGTCCCGGAAACTTGTACGCCCGCAAACCACAAAGACGAGGTAGCACCTTCGAATATCTGCGACATGAAAGCGATTGAACCCAGGACTGACCATATCAGCCATGAGGCGCGTTGTGGTTGAGTGCGTTCGGTGACTGTATCAATGATATAAGGGATGAAGGCGAATGTGCTGAGAACACCCGATGCTATACCAAAAAAAAGCAAGGTATTTGTAGCGGAAAAAAGCTCAGATAGTGCAATCATGCTTGTAACTCCTTTACGAGCATTGTGAATTTTGATTGGTGCGGGCAGCCCTTTCCTCAGGCTGTTAAACGAACCAGGTGTTCGGATTTTCCGGTTTAATTGTTAGAATCAGAAATAGTGAGGGATCACTCTGCAACGCATGCGATTATTGGTTTTGGTTTTTTGCAGAGAAGCATGTTGATAGTTGACGTTTTTCATTTTCAACCACCATGTTAAAAAGAAATGCTGCAGGTGTCTGGTTTTTCCTGTTGCTTTGAGTATTTGCTCTGAAGAAAATTGAGGTATCAAAATCTGGATCAAATTAATGCTCTGGCTGACGGTAATCCATTGCTGTTTGGCTGCTCAGAATCAGTAAGATAAATTCCTTTTCTATGCGCTGATTATAATGCACGGGTATTGCCAGTGGAAGCGCGAAACACTGGTAATTTTACCAATTGGCATTTAGCTTTTATGTCTTCATTTATAGTGTTTACAGTAAGTTTACGGTTATTTCCAAAATGACAGACTGTCTATTCGACGCCAGAGCCAACAGCGTGGAATAACTCACTCGATCACTCTCAAAATGCCGCCGGCACCCGAAGGCTGAATAGTCGCAAAAGACTTTTTGCTTCCGTCGTTTTTTGTCTTTTCCAAAATGAAGGCCTCCGGCGGGGGCCCGGTGGGAATGTCCTGTTAGCTGCGCGACCGCACACCGCTAGCCGAGCGAATTCTCCCAGGCAAGTCCGCAGCATCGCTTTACAGAGGCTTCAGTAAATGTACCCGACTTGCCAATGCAAACTATTCCTGAAATGACGCCAGCAGGTGCAGGAGTCACAGACCACCTTCGTCCAACCACCTGGATTGTTTTTACTTCACCATCGTTATCTAGCACAAACCCTTTCGCGCGTACCAGACTGCAGGCCTCATTCGACAAGCTTTCCGCAAGTTGCATGGCGTTAACATTTGTCGAGATGGTGATTTCAATGGTTTGAAATATAGTTGGATCATGTTTCTCACCGGTATATCCACTGTGCTGACGGGGATCGCCATCAAGTATTAGTGAGGGTGCAACATTTGAATTAGTGACCCGAATGACCCGGGCTTGCGGGTTGACAGTGTGTAGCCAGTCTTCCGTTTCCCTGATCTCGGTAGCAGTGACCAAATCAAGTTTATTGAGTAGAACCAAATCGGCATCAAGTAGTTGCCTTTCAATGGTGTCAGCCAGATACTTATCAGATGCAGTGGTCTTAACGGTGGCCGCGTCTGCGATGACAACAATACTTCGCAGGGTGAGTTTTCGTTGCAGTGACAGGGAACTGCCAATTGCACCAGGCAGGGCGACGCCACTTGACTCTATAAGGATATGGTCCGGAGCAGGTGAAAGTGTTTGCAGGTTAAGCAAGGCGGAAGTGAGGTCATCACCATAACTGCAGCAAACGCAACCTCCGGTAAGGCTGATCACATCTCCGGTTTGCTCTTTGATGAGATCGGCATCAATAGGCAGCTCACCGAAATCGTTCACCAATATTGCAAGTCGGGCTCCATTGGCGTTGCGCAGCAGGTGATTGACCAGCGTCGTTTTACCGCAGCCTAAGTAACCGCCAATGATGCTGACGGGCAGGGGCAGAGGTTGTTGCAAATCAGATCTCACCCGCCGCAAATATGCGGCCGCCCTGTACGGTGCCCCATACTTTTACGTCCTTAAGTTTTACCGGATCAACCGTGGTGGGGTCATCTTCAAGTACGGCAAAGTCTGCGCACTTACCGGCTTCAATGGAACCTAGTTCATCATCCATTTGTAAGGTGAACGCGGCGCCGAGAGTGATGGCGTAAAGCGCTTCGTCAACGGTGATTTTTTCATACTCGCCCTGCGTACGACCGGAACAGGTTAGTCTATTTACTGCACACCAGGCGGTAAACAGTGGCCCCAAAGGTGTCACCGGTGCATCCGAGTGAATAGCCAGTGGTACACCGTTATCGAGAGCTGTCCTGCAGGCATTCATGCGTTCAGCGCGCTCAGGTCCTACTGTAATGCGATAGTGTTCATCACCCCAGTAAAAATGATGGTTGGCAAAGTGGTTTACGCAGACCCCCAGTTTTGCCATGCGGCGATACTGAGCAGCATTGATCAGCTGACCATGTTGCAGCGTGAAGCGATGATCCCTGGTCGGGTGATTGTTCAAGGCTTCTGCCAGTACATCCAGTGCAAGGTCAGTTGCTTCGTCGCCATTGGTATGAGTGTGTACCTGGATGTCGTTGACCAGTCCCAGTTCGAAGATTTCAAGCATGTGTTCAGGGGCTATGTACCAAAGGCCATTCGGTGCGCCGTTGTAGTAGCCAGGCCATCGTAATCGTGCCGAAAAACCCTGAATACTGCCATCGGCAATTATTTTGATTCGACCAAGACGAAATCGATCAGTGGATAGCGGTTTTAGACGTATCACTTGTTCAATCAGTTCCTTGGGGGTGACTCCGTGGTGAAATCGCAGCGCGATGATTCTGGCGGGGAAGGAGTCCTGACTGGTGACTTCAATTCCGGTTTGCACGATTTCGTCGCTAAGTCGTGCGGCAAGATCGGTGGCGGTTGTCACGCCTGTACGTACACATAGACGTGCAAAATCGGTTAGGCCTTGTTCGTCAAAATCAAAGAGGTTTTGATCAAAGCCTGCATATTGACCAACCGGCATCATGATATCTGGCCCTTTGAGCTCTCCGGTGGGCAGGCCATCATCACCGAGTGGGACGCCGTCGTTTTGAATGCCCGGTCGAAGATAGTCGGCCAGCTCAAGCGCTTTGGAATTCACGTTCATGACGTGACCCGAGGCGTGCATAATTCCTATCGGGCGGGTTGTTGAGATTTTATCCAGATCGTGGCGAGTGATTGTTTTGCGCTCGTAGTAGATCGGGTCAATTGCCCAGCCAGTCAGTGGGGAGTGCGGGTCGCTGATGGCGGACTCGATTTCTATCATTCGATTGATGACTGCTTCGATGTTGGGCAGGCCTGCCCACACTTTGCCATGGGGATCCATGCGGTCGAAGAAACCGCAATATACATAACGCCACCATTTTCCTTCGACAGCGTGTGAGTGTCCTTCCACCATGCCGGGCATGAGAACTTTCTGTGCAAACCGGTCGTCCAGAGTGTAGTCGCCGAAACCTTCCAACTCATCCAGGTTGCCAGCCCCGAGGATACGTCCGTCGCTGACGGCAACGTGTGTGACCACTGGTCTGGCGGGGTTCATTGTGATAATTTTTTTGGCACTGAAAATTGTGGTCATACGGTACTCATTGCGTTCCTGCGATTGACGCGGATTATGTACATGGCCATCGTATGTAACCAGAGTGTCAGATACAAGCCTCCCGTGTTAATTGTGGTTGTGGGTTGTGTACGCCTGATAGTCCTCGCTATTGGTGTTGTGAGAGATCTTTAATTACAGCGCATCTAGAATGGCCTGTTGTGATTTTTCGATATTGGAGTTGATCTCCAGCGCACGGTTTTCCAGAGCGATCCAATTGTGTAGTGCGGTACGGCGGTTAAGCCCTGGAAATTTATTGACAATGGATTCGCAACGTTTCAGTTCTGCTTTGTTTTCTCTTGCTGCCAGTTCCGTCATTTGTTTGCGCAATTTTTCGTTGTGTTCCCACTGGTTGTGTTTTTCATTGCGCGCATAGGTGTTGTCACTCACACAGCTTTCCTTCACAACGTGTGTGGGTTTGAGCTTGTTTGCTGTTCTGACGCAGGCTAGTCCTCTGACCACTTTCATGGCGCCGGATAACAGTCGTGTTGCGGGGATGGGTATTCTGGGCCATCCGGGGGCTTTACCGTGTCCGGCCACACACAACACTCCCGCAATGGCTGTTACCAGCTCATCGGGTATATTGGCTATAGGTGCCTCGTTGTTTGGTACGGCACACGCCTCGGTGGACTGAGGTGTAGACGCAGTCAAGGCGAGTGCAGGTGATCTGCACTGTGCGTTGTGGTGGTATAGCTCGCCAACCGGTGAATTGGCGTAGTCCAGAAATTCACCGAGTCTCTCTTGCTCTTTATCAATTTTTGCCAGATTGTTTTGAAGGCGATGGAGATTATATTGTTCCCTTTCGATGGTTTGATCGATCTGGCTGAACTCATAGTTTTTCATCGACCCACAGCCGGCAAGCAGTGCGATAGCCAGTGGTCCGAAAAAAACATTGAATGTTAGCGTGACATTCATTGTTCTTCCTCCTCACAAATAGTAAAGAAATTTCCATAGGAGTCTGCGCAGGAGAACTTCTGATACCGCGTAGATTCCAGCAATCTTAAGTTCATAACCTCTGTTACAGGTCTGGTCTTAATGCAGTTTTCCCGAGACTGGTAGCTATCGGAAAACCTGACGAATAACTCTTCAAAGCTGTGTATTTGAAGTGTTTTTCATTGCTAAAAAATTCTGTCAATGTCGATAGAACGTTATTTTTATTTCCAGTATTTGCACGATAAGGATTATGCCGAGCGGCACTGATGACTAAAAATCGAGATAATTTTTAGTTCTCAACAGTATTAGAGATTCTGTGATTTGACAGGGTGGCGATGATGTGGTAGAGAAGGTCAATTGATATCTTTGAAGGGATGAGTACTGTTGTTAGTTGTGCAGGTGACTGTATAACTACTAACCAGTGGGGGCAGTTTAAAGAACACCATTCGTTAGTTCTTTTAAAAGGCGTGCCTCTGCGTTCAGGTCTTGTCGGGTGAGTTCTTCTCTGCTTCTTTCAAGCATGTTTTCACTGTTAATCCAATAATCTGAATTGTTCGCAAGCTCACGAGAATTGTTGTTTAAAAAGTAGTAGTAAACTGAGGAGTCCTGGTACTCCGTATCCAGTCTTTCATTCCACGACTCTTCAGAATCATTCCTGCCTTGCAGTCTAAATACCGGTTCGGTGTCTGGTAGATAGTCTGACTGGAATTGAACTCGTCTTGTATGGTTGCACCGATATATCACCACTGTTGCTGTGTAGGACTCACTCGACCGAAGTGGCCCTTGATTGAGAGTCAGCATATTTCCCAAAACCGGAACATTAGTGGAGCCGCCGGGGATTCCGTTAGAAACAATCATAAGCGCATCGGCGATGTTATCTGCCCCTACGACGTGCCTCTGTTGAAACAGCCAGGTGCAAAGGTGTTTGTAGTTGTCAGGGACGTTATTTTTGTTGTCGAGGGTTTGAGATTTATGCGGTGCAATAAAACCGTCGTACTTGTACACTGAATCTTCTGTTGTTCCGGAAAATGGCAGGGCCGGCACAACCAGTTTGCAACGCACGCGGTGAGCTTTTCCCTGAGCAGGAATAGGATTGCGAATGGATAGCATGCATTTTGACACAAGAAGTATCCGTTGATCATCACTGATATCAAAGCGGTTAATTCTGTATAAACTGTAAATGCCCCCAAAGTGCTGAACCACTCGTTCTGCAATCGTTGAAGATAATGTGAAAGCGGTAAAAGTCGGTTTGGCATGTACGCTTCGATCAATGATGATGCTTGTTTCATCTTTGCTGAAACCCAGTAAGGCGCCATAGGCTTTACTGCCTGTGTCGGGGTCGTTGTATTTTTCAGCCGCCGCGGGCCAGAAGTGGCTGTGAAATTTCTTAAGTTTGCTTGTTGTGGTGGGTTTCGGAGATCCACCGGAGGCGTATTCCTCGAGTTTAGTCAGGCTAACGGCTTCTCCTTCTTCGTCGTTTTTGTCGGAATATACTTCGCCGGTTCCTGTGTCTTCAAAAATTTGAATGTCCTGTTTGTTGCCTTTTGTCAGCTTTAAAAATACCTGAACGGTTTCACCATTACTGTTTTGTTCAGTTACAACGGGCAGGTTATTCTGCAGGTGATGAAGAATCTTTGCGTACAATAATATATTTTTTTTGCGTTGCAGGTTGAACTCGTTCGGGATCATATTGTGTTTCCTCCGGGGTGATATCCTTTAATGCTCAGCAATATGAATTAGATTAAAAGGGGGGCTGCCATTGAGTGTCAGTCTGGCTCCTGAATCCAATATGTACAGCGTAAAGTTTTACAAAGCAACAGGTCGGCGTATTGCATTGGTTAACTGCCTCAAATTTCTCTTCAGCCTTTCAGGCAAAAAAGCACGCGACCTTATGGCCTGTTTTATTTTCTTCGAGTGGAGGAATCTCGCTGTGGCAGCGAGCTTCTGCACGTGGACATCTTGATGCAAATCTGCAGGCTTTTGGCAGATTGATCGGGCTTGGCGGATCTCCGCGCAAGCGGGTACGATGACTTCGATCACGGTTTATGCCGTGCACACTCGGCACTGCTTCAAGCAATGCTTTGGTATAGGGGTGTCTTGGGTTTTTAAATAAAGTGACACGATCAGCCTGTTCAACTATCTGTCCCAGATACATCACTGCAATTTCATCGCAGATATGTTGCACGACGCCTAAATCATGCGAAATAAAAAGATAGGTTAACCCCAGATCTGTTTGCAGGGCGGACATCAGATTAAGGATCTGGGCCTGTATTGCAACATCGAGCGCGGATACCGGTTCATCGCAAACAATGAGATCCGGGCGAGTCGAGAGCGCGCGCGCCAGCCCGATACGTTGTCTTTGCCCACCGGAAAACTGGTGGGGGAACAGATGCTGTTGTTCCGGACGTAGTCCAACTTGCGTAAATAATTCGGCTACTTTGTCTTTGCGTTCTTCCACTGTGCCGATTGACATGAGATCCAGAGGCTGTCGGACGATTTCGCCTGCTCTCTTGCGCGGATCCAGTGATGAATAGGGGTCCTGAAAAATAATCTGGAAGCGGCTTCGTGCTGCGCGAAGTGCATCTTTTTCCAGGGCGCTGATTTCTGTACCGCCAAGGGTGACGGAACCTGCAGTGATTGGCACCAGGCGCATGATGCCCAGCGCAGTTGTGGTTTTACCGGAACCGCTTTCACCAACGATTCCAAAAGTGGTGCCGGACGGAATAGTAAACGAAACGCCATCTACCGCGTGTACCGTTGGCTTCTTGCCGGACAGCAGTTTTTTGCCACCGCCAAAGTGTACTTTCAGGTTGCTGACGATCAGGTCTTTTTTTGAGCTCATGCGGGTTTGTCCTGCGTTGCCCAGCAAGCGCTCAGATGAGAAGGGGTAATGCTGAGTAAATCCGGTTTTTCCTGTTGGCACTTTGCCAGTGCCTGATCGCATCGCGGTTCAAACGCACATCCGGAGCCAAGGTCTGTCAGTGCGGGGACCATGCCCGGTATTTCACGCAGGACTTCGCGTACTAGCGGCGGGTCAGGTACCAGATGGGGCACACAGGTGATCAGCCCCTGAGTGTAGGGATGGCGAGGCTCGGACAAAACGTTGTTGACGCTTCCTTTTTCGACAATTTTGCCCGCGTACATCACTGCAACGTCGTCGGCGAGTTCTGCAATTGCCCCCATGTCATGAGTGATCAGAACAATGGCGGTACCGGTTTCGTTTTGTAAGTCTTTTAGCAGATCGAAGATCTGCGCCTGTACCGTTGCGTCAAGAGCTGTGGTGGGTTCGTCTGCGATCAGCAGGTTTGGCCGACAGGCCAGCGCCATTGCAATCATCACCCGCTGACGCATGCCACCGGACAACTGGTGCGGGTAGGCTCGGGCACGAATTTCAGCTTCGGGTATATCAACCGTTTTAAGCATCTCGACTGCGCGGGCCATTGCTGCCTGCTTGCCTGCGTTTTCATGGTGACGAATACTCTCAGCTATTTGTTCGCCGACGGTAAATACCGGATTCAGCGAGGTCATTGGTTCCTGAAAAATCATACCGATCTCGCTGCCGCGAATTTCACATAGTTCGTCTTCAGAGAGGTGAGTCAGTTCTCTGCCATTTAAGCTGATCGAGCCCGAAGTGATTTTACCCGGTGGATCAGGGACAAGGCCCATAATGGATAGTGCGGTCATCGATTTGCCGCAGCCGGATTCACCGACAATACCAAGGATTTTTCCTGCGGAGATATCCAGTGAAACGTGGTCAAGTACCCGCGCATTGCCGTTGCGTGTTTTAAAATCAACGACCAGATCTCTGACGCTCAGCAGTGGGGTGTTGTCGGTTGAGGCGGTGTCCATTTATCGCTGCCTCAGTTTTGGGTTAAGCGCATCATTGAGTCCGTCACCAATTAGTGAAATAGCCAGAACTGTTAGAAATATCGCAAAACCGGGAAGGGCGACCGTAAAGCCGGAGTCAAGTATATAGGGGCGATTTGAGCCAATCACTTGTCCCCAGCTCATGACGTTTGGGTCACTCAGTCCTAGAAAACTTAATGCTGCTTCGAATAAAATAGCCGAGCCAACCATCAGGTTGGCCTGCACAATAATGGGTGGCAGCGCATTGGGCAGAATCACTTTAAATATCAGGTAGTGATCACTGGCACTGCCGGAGCGTGCGGCGGCAACGTATTCCAGCTCGCGGATACGCAGGAATTCAGAGCGTGTGACTCGGGCAACTGCGGTCCAGCTGACAACGCCAATGGCCAGTGTGACGGTTAACAGTGAAGCGCCAAACAAGGCGACAATCACCATTGAAAAAAGCAATGTGGGCAACACCTGAAAGAATTCGGTAAACCGCATTAAGATTTCTTCCACTATACCGCCGTAGTATCCGGCAAAGGCACCTACCGTGACTCCAATCAGTAATGAGATTAGCGCGGCTGAAAGACCAATTGCCATGGATACCTGGCCACCAACCATCATTGCAGCGAGCATGTCACGGCCAAGATAGTCAGTGCCTAGTACAAAGCCTTCTTCCATCGGTCTTGAGAATGGCGCCCAGACCATCTCGAATGGATCAGTCGGGTGCAGGTGCGGTCCGATAAATACAAAGCAGATTATTGCAATCAGCAGAATTAATCCGGCGACAGCGGCATAGTTGCGAAAAAACATCGAAGCCATTTCAGCCAGCGGGTGAGAGACTTTGATGGAATTTATCGTTTCATCGTTGCTTATTGTTTTGTTGATCGGCTCTGCCACAGATTTAATTTGCTTTGATGCGTGGGTCTATCATGCGTAACACCACGTCGGTAAGAATGTTGACTACGATGACAACGAATGACGAGAAAAATAAAATCCCCATGATGGTTGGTGTGTCTCTGGCCAGAATAGATTGCAGCGCCAGCGTCCCGAGGCCAGGCCAGCTGAATACGGTTTCGACTACCACGGCACCTGACATCACAGCCGAGAACTGTAAACCTGCCACTGTCACCAGCGGACCAAGTGCATTCTTTAGTGCGTGTTTGTAAAGAACCGTGCGTTGCGGCAGTCCTTTGGCACGAGCCGTACGGATATAGTCAGCCCCCAGTACCTCAAGCATGGAAGCGCGAGCCAGCCGACTGTATAAAGCCAGATAGATAGAGGCCAGGGTGATCATTGGCAGAAAAAGGTGATGTAACAGATCAAGCAGGTGTACAAAGAAACCGCCTTCAACGGTCACGTCTGTCATGCCTCCTACGGGAAACAGCGGAAAAATAGACACAAAGGCAATGATCAGTAAAATTCCGCTCCAGAAAACCGGTGCGGCAAACCCGAACAATGATAAAAACGTTACCAGCAGGCTGACCACGCCATTGGGCTTTTTTGCAGCCAGCACACCAAGCAATGTGCCAAGCACGATAGCCAGTATTTGAGAAGAGAACACCAGCAATAAAGTAGCGGGTAACTTTTCCAGAATAAGAGTGGTGACCGGGGTGTTGTAAAAATACGAGAAGCCAAGATCAAGACGGGCAACGCCTGACACATACCGCCATAGCTGTACATGGAAGGGTTCGTTCAGGCCGTAGCGTTGTCTGATTTCTTCAAGAACGGTGGCGTCAGCACCACCCATATCACCAGCGATCGAATCGGCGATGTCTCCCGGTGCAATGGTGATCAGGGTGAAGTTCAGAACAAGAACCCCGATCAGTAGCAACAATCCGTAGCCAATTCGTTTGGCGATGGTTTGAGTGAGACTCATGGCAGGTTTGCCTGGCCCGGATTAATAAAGGGCTGGTGGAGGTGATTACAGCTGCTACCTGCTATGCGGCAGCAGCTGTGATTACGCTTCAAGAAACAGAATCGAGGCTATTTCAGATAGACGCGATCAAGCGGGTGCGAGGTGCCCCATACCGAGTTAGGCGCATTGCCCACTGAGGTACTTGAGATTGTGTGATATGGCGAGGGAAACAACGGATAAAGTGGTAATTCTGTTGCCAGTATCTGCTGAAACTCTGCGTAGTACTTTTTACGTTCTTCGATATCGTTAGTTGCGCCGGCCAGTGTCATTAGCTCGTCTACACGCTCGTTGGAATACTGTTGCGTGTTAGACCAGATCACCCCTTTCTTAATGTTTGTGCTGCTATAGGTTCGGTGCACACCAATCACCGGGTCTCCCCAGTTAAAGACGTTATCGAAGGTGATGTCGAACTCATGGTTGGAGACGCGCTTTGCCCAGGTGGGAAAGTCTGCCGAGGCTCTTACAGTGACATCAATCCCGATCTTCTTTAACTGGGGTTTCAGGTATTCAGCAACCGGCTTTGCAGAGGCCCAGCCAAAATCTACTGTCAGTGGAAATCGCATGCCGTCACTGCCTTTGGCATAACCTGCATCGTCAAGCAGTTGATTGGCTTTATCAAGATCAAGGTCATAGGGTTCGACAGAGTCATCATAGAAAGGACTGCCGGGATGGATGCCTGTGAGTGCCGGTTGTGTTGCCCCCAGCATGATCGCCTTGATTAGAAAGTTTCTGTCTACTGCGTAGGCAATGGCTTGTCGTACAGCGGGATCTGCGGTTTTGCCTTGCTGAGTGTTAAACGCCAGCCAGTTGACCGGGCCAATTGCTGCATAGCCCGCGTTGGATACATCAAGTGAGTCTTTCTTTTTCATGCGATTGATATCGCGCGGTTCCTGTTCGAATCCGGATAGCATTAACTCGCCACTCTCAAGTGCGATAGTGCGTGCTGCGCCATCTTTAACAATTCGCATGACTATTTTGTCCAGGTAGGGAAGGCCCTCCATGAAGTAGTCATCGTAGCGTTCAAGAATAATGTGCTGATCGCGTTTGAATTCTGTCAGTTTGAATGGGCCGGACCCGACTACGTTTTCAGAGTTATTAGGATGTGCTTTCGGGTCTTGCCCGTCGCCATAAACATGTTTGGGTATTATTGACAGAAGCTGCGAGGACATTGCCAGCATCAGCGCCGGATGCGGCTCTGACAGTTTGATTATAGCGGTGTTGGCGTCAGGTGTTTCTACCGCCGTCACCGGTGCGAACATGGATTTGAACGGGTGATTTGCTTTGACCGTATCGATTGAAAACGCCACGTCTTCCGAGGTAATGGGTTTGCCATCATGGAATGTCGCATTCTCAACAAGGTTGATCGTTACAGTTAAACCGTCGTCCGAGATATCCCATGATTTGGCCAGATACGGCTGTGGTTCCCATCCGTCGTCATATCGTAGTAGAGAAGCGAACAGTTGTGTTCCCGGCTGCCCGGTTGCAGTGCCTGATTGTACGGCCGGGTTGAGGTGTCTGGGGGTGGTCTGAATTGCCATCACCAGCGTGCCGCCTTTTTTTGGCTCGTCAGCGATGACAACGTTGCTGACGGTCGCCGCTGTTAAAGCCAGCGTTGCCGCGAGTAAAAATTGTTTTTTCATATTTTGCTTCCTCCAAATGATTATCTACCCAGGTATATAACCGGGCTGCGTAGGATGGCACGCTTCGCGGAACAAGTACCTCATGGTCTGCAATCGGCTCAACAGGGCGGTGGCGGTGTTTAATGAGAGACGATAAAAGCCACTCTCATTGTGCACCTTTTCTAATGGCAGTCAAGCTGGCATCAGTCTCGCACACCTTGCGTTTCCAGCAGTTTCTGCGGTGCTTTGCGGCGCGCTGGTGACAAGGATATTATTCCACAGTACCCGGCAGATAACCTTGAGTGCTTATGAATGTCATCTATTCGGCAAAAAAAATTATTACCATGAATCCTGCTCGTCCTGTGGTCAGTCATGTGGCGGTCAGGGATGGCAAAATTGTCGGCGCCGGGACTTTCAAAGAGTTGCAGCAATGGGGCGACTATAAGCACGATGATCGTTTTTCCGATAAGGTTCTTATGCCCGGCCTTGTTGAGGGCCACGCTCATACGATGGAAGGAACTCTATGGCGATACGTTTATTGCGGGTATTTTGATCGACTTGATCCCGACGGCAGGCTCTGGTCAGGTGCGAAAAATATAGATGAGGTTATCCAGCGTCTAAAAGAGGCAGAGTCTCTGTTGTCTGATCCGAATGCGCCGTTGTCTGGCTGGCAACTTGATCCTATCTATTTTAACAATGAGCGTGTTAGTCGCTTTGACCTTGACCAGGTTTCAGCAACTCGTCCGATCGGTGTTGTTAATGCATCGGGACACATTATGAATGTTAATTCAAAAGCGCTCGAGTTGGCCGATTTAATGCGCAAGGGCATCGAGCACCCGGGGATCCCAATAGGTGAAGATGGCTATCCAACAGGGGAGTTAAAAGGACCCGAGGTGATGACGCCGGTCGGTGTTCATGTCGGTTTTAATCGCGATATTCTAGCCTGCGATGAACGTGGTTTACGGGATTTCGGCAAACTTTGTGTTCGCTCCGGTGTGACAACCATCACTGACCTGGCTGCTCGCATGAAAGATGAAGCTGCGGATATGATGGTAGCGGTTACCAGTGAACCCGATTTCCCGGCGCGTGTAGTGCCTCTGCGATTTTTTCAGGGTTTAACTCCCCGAGAGTTGATTGATCATGCATTATCGTTAAAGAAAAAATCCACGGACCGATTGCGCCTTGGCATGATTAAAGTGGTTGCTGATGGCTCTATTCAGGGTTTTACTGCGCGTATGCGATATCCGGGTTACTTTAGCGGTGCGCCCAACGGGCTTTGGTATATAGCGCCCGAACAGTTAGAGGAAACCTATGATCTGGCGTTGCAAAATGGTGTGTGTGTACACACCCATACCAATGGAGATGAAGCAACACAACTGGCGATAGAGACTTTTGAACGATCATTGACTCGTTATCCGGTTGCTGACCATCGCTTCACCTTGCAGCACTGTCAATTGGCTGATGCCGCTCAGTTTCGACGTATGGCCAGGCTGAACATGTGCGTTAATCTGTTTGCCAATCATCACTATTACTGGGGCGATGAACACTATCGATTAACTGTCGGGCCAGAGCGTGCGGAACGCATGAATGCTTGTCGGACCGCGCTTGCTAATGGAGTACCCATGGGGATTCACTCTGATGCACCCGTTACGCCATTGGGCCCGCTCTTTACCGCCTGGTGTGCGGTGAACAGAATCACAGCATCCGGTCGGGTGCAGGGTGAGTATGAAAAAATATCAGTTGATGATGCCTTGTACGCCATTACGCTGGGCGCAGCTTATACGTTGAAGCTTGATGGCGAAGTGGGATCAATTGAATCAGGGAAGCA
>CAZNOB010000023.1:18916-43281 GCA_964574535.1 uncultured Granulosicoccaceae bacterium
CAGCTTATACGTTGAAGCTTGATGGCGAAGTGGGATCAATTGAATCAGGGAAGCATGCTGATTTTGCAGTGCTGGAGGATGATCCCACGGAAGTCGGTGGCGAAAAACTGCGCGACGTTCGCATTTGGGGGACTGTGCAGGGCGGGCGGCTGTTTGCCGCCAGTGAATTATAAAATTGGCAGCTGTTGTAACATGGCAGCTCCCCCCCTCGGGGCTTACGAGCACTTTTGATTGAAGTGAAGACCGCTTTACCGCACGGGTTATCGGGATGTTTGCTTGTGTGCGAACTGCAGCACTGAGTCTACTGATTCCATCGAGCCTACTGTGGTTGGTGAACGAAGGCTTGCGGCAGCGGCGGCATGAGCTAATTCAAGAGAGTCAGAGATCGTCCAGCCCTCATGGACGCCGTATAACATGCCTGCAGCGAAAGCATCGCCGGCACCCACACTACTGACAATCTCTTCGGTGGGTACTTTGAAACTGTCGTGGCTGGTGATGCTGCCGTCTGCAGACATTGCCATTGCCATTTGCGGGCTGTGTACGACAACAAGCTGCATTGCACCGTTTTGTTGTGCGTTGATCTTAAAAAGAGTCTCGGCGGCTTGTTTGAACCTTGCGAGGTCAAGGCTTCCGTCTGCCTGACACAAATCGACTTCCGCTACTGCGCCAAGTTCATACTCGTTGACGATCAGAGTGTTAAGCCACGGAATGCATGGCAGTGCGATTTCACGTATTTTACGGGCTTCAACTGATACCAGTTCGAGATTAGTTTGAATGCCTGATTGCTGTGCCGCTTTGAGTACGGCAACCCAGCCATTGGGCTCTTGTTGCCAGGCAGCGTCCATAGTGGCGTGAACCCCCAACAGGCCAAGGTGTAATATTCGTCCGTGGCATTGTGAAAAATCAAAGTCATCCGGTGATAATTGATCGTTGGTACCCGGGTAGTGAAAAAAGGTGCGTTTTCCGGTTTCGGCTACACTGATGACTTCTGTAAATGAGGTTTCCGCCGTTCCATTCTGGCGGAGTTGAGTGGTGTCGATACCGGCTTTTGTCGCGATGTCTATTAGAAAATCGCCATCGGCATCGTTGCTGATCAGACCGATCGCTTCGACGGGAATCCTGTCATCCAGTTTGCGTATATCAACGCCCAGGTTGTGGCCGGAGCCACCTCCTTGTTTATCGGTATCTATAATTCGGGCAAGGTGTTCCTGCTGCGGCCAGAGATCCACAATCTTAATGCGGTCAACGGTCCAGGAGCCCGCGCTAATAATGCCGCGCCGTGATGGTTGTTGTTCGCCTGCAGTGTTCATTGATCAGGATTGCAAAACGGGATCTGTCACTTGCAGATCATCGCTCAGGCTGCGTTGCGGGGTAATTTGATGTGCTTCAAGATAGCGGTGGTAGTCTTTAACGGCTTGCTCGCTGTTGGTGGACTCTTCTATAACTGATCGCATCAGACGCACCAACTCCAGGGGGGCTTCAGCCAAATTTATCTTACGACCAAAAAGTGCGACTCGCGCGCCGGCTTGTTCAGCTTGTTTGGCCAACTCGAAGGTGTCTCGTGTAGTTCCTGCTGCACCTCCCAGTATACCCACTACCAGATTCTCCGGATCATAGGCTGCCAGGTCTTGCATAGCGCGGTGCCCGTTGAACTGCATTTTTAAAAAAAGTGGTGAATCTTTTTTGGTGACTCCGGCCAGTGTTTTCAAAATCATATCGTTGATATAGTCGCCCAGTTCGGTTTTTTGAGGGGTCTGGCTCAGGCCAATATCATAGGCGGGATTAAAAACTTCCAGAAAATGGTGTAACTGGTTTTCTCGCGCTTGACGACGGAATTCTCGATACTGTTTTAGTGAGCGTAAGTCTGATTCAAGGTCATTGTAGAAAGTGACGGAATAAAGGCCAAGGTTGCATAGATTGCTAAGTTCGGATTGGTCGACCGATTCAAAAGGATGGGATGGATGATCGCGGTAGCTCGAACCTCGTGCCGACCAGATATCGGTGGTATCGTTGAATCGGATGGCGGGGGTGACGTCACTTGTTTTGAATAGTCCGGCTTCAGTGAGATTCTCGGCGCTCGAAGCAGACATCAACAAGATATCAATTAGTCCGCTTTGCACCATCAGTGTCATATTTTGAAGATACTCGGCCCGTGATTTAAAGCGTCGTTCGCTAATTTTATCAGTGACTGGTCCAGGCGCTGGAATACCAAACGCCATATCGCCGTCTTTGGCGTCGGCGATGATGAAATCGGTCGACTGGTATGATCCGGTTGTTATTTTTTGAAGCTTCGCAAGCAAGCGTTGCTGAATCATTTTTTCTCCATTGGGAATGGTGCGCGCCTAAACCTAGCAGCTCTGGTGCTGTTTTTCCATCGGTCAAGGCGCTACGGAAATGGCGGATTGGTATTGTAGATAAACGGACGGCCACAAGCAGGTAGTCAGCTTCCGGGGCCTGCGCAGCGGAACCTCAACTGCTGCGAGCGCGCTATGACGATGTGTTTTTATCGATCGTCAGGGGCACGTGTTTTTTAGTACAGATTCACTGACAGGGATTAGTCACTGTGGCAGGTATCACCGCGCAGGCCAGGAGATACACGGTGCGCGGTTAGCGATTTAGCTTAGAGTTTAATGTTCATTAACGTAGATTTCAGGCTCGCCCGGTTGCTCTGCAGCATGCTTTAAAAAAGTTGCTTGTTTGGTCAGTGGTGCTGCGTCACACGTGCCGAACACGAGATAATCGGCCGCCGGTCTAAGCATTCCCTCAATGACTCCGTTGGAAACTCCAAAGTCCCTGGTGACATCATCCGCTGCAAAGCAGTCGGCAGTGATACCGCCAGCGACACTGACGCCATTGGCGTTAACACCCTGGGCCTCCATTGCATTGAGAGATTTCCCACAGTAGACGTTTGCCGCAGAGATAAAGGATTTGCCTTCTGTTCTGCTACCTACAGTAGTGACATCAATATAGGGTTTTAAGCCGTTTATCACTAACTCGGATGCCGAGGCTGTTGCACCGGTGGTAATTGCTACGAGACGGGTAAGTCCCAATGCGTTTGCTTCAGACGCAAAACTTTGCGAGAAATTTTGTGCCGTGTATTTGTCATTGTACCTATAGTTGACCAGAAGCTGATCATCGGTGGCCGGGCCAGCGATTGCACCCGCCAGTTGTTGTGCGATGCTGATTCGACCGCCGCCGTTGTAGCGAAGATCAAGAATCAGATCGGTTACGCCGTTTTCTTTGAAGAAAGCAAAAGCACTGGTGAGCTCATCGGCAGATGGCTCAATAAAGCTGCGGAACACCAGATAGCCTATGTTTCCGCTGTATTCGGGATGTGTGATGAGTTGTGCATGCAGAACGGAGTTGATCTGAAATTCTTCCAGTTGTGCAACGATAGATTTTGTTTCACCCGTGTCACCATCTATAAACACCCAGGTAGTAGATAGTGGATTTTCGCTGGTTCCTATCAGTTCAAAGTAGCGTTCGTTGGTGAGGTCGTCCCATAGCTCACCGTTAATTGAAACAATGATGTCTCCACGCGTGATACCGGCTCGGCCAAACGGCCCGTTTCGGTAAACCAGGGAAATTCGGGGAAGCCCTTCGTTGTCTCTTATGACTGAATAGCCGAAGGCGCGTGTAACGCCTTGCTCTGCAAATTCAAGTTGGGTTTGTGCATTCCTGACACTTGAGTATGGATCAAGTGTTTCGAACCGCAGTGCGCTGATCAACGCTTCCGGACTTTCAAAAACGGCCGGATCAACCACGGGTACCTGATCTGAGTAGAGATAATAATCACGCATGTTGCGGTCAACCCAACTGTTGATCGCAGGCACCGAGCAGTCATTAGTCAGGCTAATGGTATAGGTTGAGGCAACACGGCCATAGACTTGAGCATATAGCTCGCCGTTATCTGCCGAGGCGGTACAGGAAGTTTCACCAATTCCATTAAGTGCGGTGCAGACAATGGTATCTTCGCTTGCTTCTATGCTGTTGTGTAGCACCATTACCGCGTTTCCGGAATTAACCTTCAGTACCACCTGAGTGTCAGAGGGCACTCGATACAGGTTGCTGCCTCGGGCCTCAACGTTGCCGTTGACTGGTGCTCCGGGTGAGATAACGGGAACTGCAGAAGCAGCGTTCTGGTTGTCATCGCAATTCTGGACAGAGGCATCACAAGTGTCATTCGGGGCGCCGCCTTCTATAGTCACAACCGGACTTTCAGATGACGAATCTCCAGTCGTGTCTGGCTGTGCGCTGCTATTGCCACCGCTGCTGCAGGCTGAGAGAAAGGCAGAAATCAGGAATGCACCGAATGGGCGCAGATGGCGGGCAGTAAGGATATGCATAATGATACAAACCGTGTGATTGTGGTGAGCAACAGGTGATGGCAGGGATCCCTCAAGCCCCGATTGCCCCGACTGATAAAGGTTCCATTTAATGGCAGGTGTGTCAAGCCTGGATGGGCAATTGTAAGGCGTGGTCGACGGTGCGCCAGCTACTTTTCTGGCAATAAGTGGTGTTCGTTTGCTTTTAAAAAAAGGCTGTTGGGGGTTGCCCGGAGCTATTCCGATCAAGCTCTTTTTAGAAGAACAGTTATTCGCTTCCGTTGATCAAAATATCTGACTCAAGATCTCTCTTGCTCACCATGACTCTCATTCTCGGGCTGGCACCCAGGTGATGAACACGCTGAATTGTTATGATGCTGTCAACACGATTATTAATTGAGTGATGTATGACAGAAAACAGTCCTTACAGTATTTTGTTTGAATCGGTAGCAATCGGTCCGGTGACAGCAAAGAATCGCTTTTATCAGGTACCGCACTGTTGTGGGCTAGGGCACTTGCGACCACAGGCACATGCGGCGATGCGAGGTGTCAAGGCCCAGGGGGGCTGGGCAGTGGTTAGTACGGAGGAAACCGAAATTCATCCTAGTTCTGATTTATCTCCTTACCCTGAGCAACGCCTGTGGGATGAAAAAGATATTCCTGCATTAAGTCTAATGACTGAAAGCGTTCATCTGCACGGAGCACTCGCGGCGGTTGAGTTGGTGCACAATGGACATCATGCGCCGAACCTTTATTCCCGTACTGCACCGATGGCGGTCAGTGATATGCCGATTGATATCGATTATCCCAAGCAGGCACGTGCTATGAATAAAAAAGATATTCGCAATTTGCGGCATTGGCATCGCAGTGCGGCGCGACGTGCGAAGCAAGCCGGATTTGATATTGTCTATGTGTATGCAGGTCATGGAATGACATTGACTCAGCAATTTTTAATGCCTGAACTGAATACGCGCGGTGATGAATATGGAGGGAGTCTTGAAAATAGAGTTCGTTTGTTACGTGAGCTCCTGGAAGAGACTAAAGATGAAATCGGTGATCAATGCGCAGTAGCATTAAGGTTTGCGGTTGATGAAATGAAAGGTGCAGATGGAATGCAGTGGCAGGAAGAGGGACGAGGGGTGGTTGAGTTACTCGCAGAAATTCCTGACCTTTGGGATGTCAATGTTTCTGATTGGGCCAACGATTCGATCACCACTCGTTTTCAACCGGATGAAGGTTATCAGTTACCTTATGTGGAATTTGTAAAATCAGTTACCAGCAAACCGGTGGTATCTGTGGGTAAGTTCAGCTCTCCGGATTTAATGGTCTCTCTGATAAAAAAGGGAGTGCTGGATTTTATCGGTGCAGCACGTCCTTCGATTGCCGATCCGTATCTACCGAACAAAATACAGGAGCATCGCATCGATGAGATTCGTGAATGTATTGGTTGCAATATTTGTGTTTCGAGTGATTGCCTGGGGGTGCCGATTCGATGTACACAAAATCCTACCATGGGGGAAGAATGGAGACGCCAGTGGCATCCTGAGATCATACAGCCGGCGAAATCAACCGCCAGTGCGCTGGTTGTCGGGGCGGGACCTGCCGGTCTGGAGTGCACATTACAATTGGCAAGACGCGGGTACGATGTGATTTTAAGTGAGGCCTCTGATGAGCTCGGTGGGCGAACACTGCGTGAAAGCCGTTTAGACGGCCTGTCTGCGTGGAAGCGAGTTCGTGATAACCGCGTATACGAACTACAGCAAAAGGCCAATGTGTCTGTGTACGTCGACAGTAAACTAAGCGCAGAAGAAGTGATTGAGCTCTCCGGCGATAAAGTATTTGTGGCGACCGGAGCGCTATGGCGAATCGATGGTGTCGGGCGTAGTCGGCGTCAGCCAATACCAGGTATTAATCACTTGAGAGTGTTCTCACCAGAGCAGGTGATGGCCGGTGAATTGCCGGATGAAGGTGCGCTGGTGATCTACGATGACGAACTGGGGTACCTTGCCGGTGTATTGGCGGTTCACCTGGCTGTGCAGCTAAAAACACGTGATAGAAATATAGACATTGCGTTTGTCACCTCTGGCAGTGTGGTATCGCCCTGGACGGTCAATACGCTTGAACAAGCTCGCGTGCAGCAAGCCTTAATAGAACACGGGGTTAAGATTTACCCTAATCTTGTACTTGAAAAGGCCACTAAAACCACCCTTGAGGCATACTGCGTATTCAGTGGTCGGTCAACGACACTTCCGTGTCATACGCTATTGCCAGTAACACAAAGGCGACCGGTAACCGATTTGTACAATGCTGTGCTGACGATTAATGAAGATGCTGATATTGAATTAATTGGAGATGCCTGTGCACCGGGTTTGATTGCCGATGCGGTTTATTCTGGTCACCTGGCAGCGCGCAATTTTGAATCAGATCCCGAGGAAATAAATGCTGCGTTGTTCAGGCGTGAGATTCCATCTTTGATCCAGGCTTGATGAAAAACATGATTAACCAGTTGATAAAAGATCATCAACCCGGATATTCGCTGCCGCGTTCTTTTTATACGTCAGCAGAAGTGTATGAAAAAGATCTGGCGTTGTACTGGGGGCTGAACTGGATTTGGGTAGGGCACGCGAGTCAGTTACCTGATATTGGAAGTTACTTTGTTACCGAATTTGGCAATGAGTCAGTCATTATTGTGCGTGATACAGATGGCCAGATTAAAGCGCACTTGAATGTGTGCCGTCACCGTGGTTCCCGAGTGTGTCTGCAACAAGCCGGGAAGGCCAGGTCGTTTGTTTGCCCTTATCATGCATGGACATACAGTCTTAATGGCGAGTTGCGATCCGGACGATTGATGGCACCGGAATTTGATCGCCGGCAACATGGGCTCAAATCCGTGAGTCTTGTCGATTTTCAGGGCCTGATCTTTATTTGCTTATCAGACAAGCCTCCTCCGATAGAGCAGGCTCTGGAAAAAATCGCCCCGTTAACCGAACCGTTTAGGCTGGATCAATTAAAGGTAGTGCACCAGGCATCTTATCCGGTGCCGGCAAACTGGAAGCTGGCATTAGAGAATTACCTGGAGTGCTATCACTGTGCACCGAGCCATAAAGAGTATTCAAAGTCACATAGCCTGAAAGATCCGGACAGCATGTCAGAGGGATTGCTGGAGCGGCTTCGACAACGTTCAATAAAGAGTGGATTGCCCACGGACGTCATCAGTGCAACAGGTGGCAGTGCAGAAGCGCTATGTGCTGATACTTATTACCGGCGCTATCCACTCTATGATGGTTATGACACAGGCAGTAAAGATGGGCGTGGATTGTCGTGCCTGCTGGGTGATCTGCAAAGCTATGACGGTGGGGCAACCGATTTAATGATAGGTCCACTCAACAGTTTTCTTATTTACGCCGATCATATGGTGGCGTACCGGTTTATTCCTACTGGTGTACAAACTACAGATATTCAGACTCTCTGGCTGGTTAACAGCAAAGCGCAGGCTGGAGTGGATTATGACGTAAAAAATCTTATCTGGCTGTGGGATGTGACAACGAGAGATGATGAGCGAATTGTTCGCAACAACCAGCGAGGTGTAAATTCGTTTCATTATCAACCGGGGCCGCTGTCGTCGATGGAATGGGGTATTAGCGATTTCTACACCGGGTATCTGGACGTGCTCCGCAGATCTGCTGTCATAGTGTAATCGGTTGACAAGGGTTTTCGATGTGAACGCGGATGTGAAGGCCAGCCCAAAGGGCGGGAAACCAACATCCTGTCAGTTCCCCAGAGCATCCTGACAAACAGCTACCTCTCCTCCCTAGAACTAATAGGTACAGTCCCTGAACTGCAACATCCGATGTCGAATATGCATCCGTGCCTACAACTCGTTTTGTTAACAATAATTATCGCTTTTAAGGAGAAAATTTTAAGACGGCTAATACCACAAAAAACCGGTAATATTACCGGTATTGGGCTCTGCAGGCTGACGGAGAGCCTTTTGAATGATGCTTGTCACAATTTTTGAACAAAAATATCAGAAATGACACAGAATTCTGGTGGGTTGGGATACTGTATCAAGTTGGCAATTGGATGGATTTGGTGATACGGTTTTTGTGTGAGTGACGGACCACTCAAAGAAGAAAGAGGAGCCAACTCCCTGTAAGCTCCCCTACACTTCCTGTGAGACAAAACACTTCCCTGCGGACTGTGGTGATATCCTTATCACCTTTTATCTTCCCTGAAAGCAATTCCCCTGTTGGTTATTGCTTGGGTATTATTATCGTTGTTTACAATTGAAAGCGAAGACCGCTAATACCGTAAAAAAACGGTAAAATTACCGGCTTCGGTAAGTTGTGGGCGACTTGCTAGATCTGCTTTCTACTGCAAGCCACTGTTTTGGAAGTTTATTTCAATTCTTTTCTCTAAGTGGTTGACTAGTCTTCTCCTGGATTGAGCAAGGCAGCTAGTTTAAAATCTTGTGCCGACGCCTCTATTTTCTGTCTGCGAACAGGAAACCAGGCAATTTCTTATCAGGCGAAAAACGATGGAATCACAACCTTCTGTGTGGCCGGCGGTCGTGCCGCCTTATGAAGATTTCGCTTGAATATCAGCCTGAAACAGCTTGAAGCGTTCGTTTGGGTCTCTGACCTGGGCAGTTTTCGCAAAGCTGCTGAAAGGCTGAACACCACGCAACCTAATATTTCCTCCCGAATTTCGGTGCTCGAAACCGCCCTGAATGTGACATTGCTTGAACGTGACGCTGGTTCAGTCAGGCTGACTTCGCGCGGGCAGGCACTGCTTTCGCACGCCCGACAGGTGTTGCGGGCAACCGAGGAGTTTGTAGAGGCGGCTGACGGTACATCGCTTTACGATGGTGTGTTAAAGCTTGGGGTGACAGAGCTGATTGTGCATACGTGGTTGCGGGATTATCTGAAAACTCTTAAAGAAAGCTACCCCAATTTGCTGGTTGAGTTGACAGTGGATTTATCCATCACCATTAGCAGAGAGCTATTTACCCGCGCGATAGATTTGGCGCTGCAGAATGGGCCCTTTACGCAGCAGACCACTGGCAATGAAGATTTAGGCAGCTACCCGTGGATATGGGTGGCGGCGCCGGCGTTGCTCGACAGTTCTGAAGCTGCAGGAGACCCGGCGATTTCAGCTCGTGATCTGGCTCGCTTTCCAGTGCTGACTCATGCACGAGATACACGTCCCTACGAGCAGGTGCACGCGCATCTGGCGTCATTTCGTGAATTACGATTGGTGCCGTCCAGCAATTTGGCGGCCTGTCTGCAAATGACGGTTGACAGCATGGGGATAGCAGTACTGCCGGCCGCGATGGTCAAGTCAGAAATTGAACACGGCCAGCTTGTGCAGATTCCCTATGAGTGGTCTCCGGAAGATTTAAGGTTTCAGGCTCGCTACCATGCAGATAAATCCAGCCGGTTTGTGGCAAAAGCGGCGCAAATTGCTGCCGCAACGGCGGTGGCATATACCAGCACTTTTGTGACCGGACGACGGTAGCGTACGTCAGCTAGCATTTTGGAAAGACTCAGATCCTTAATAAAGAAAATTTATTTAATCCATAGAATAAAATAATTGGATTTTATTCTTCAAGTGAGGCTACAGTCACGCTTAACCACATACGCAGGACGCTTTAATGAATAATTCCCCGATCCGGATGGGCGTTGATATCGGCGGCACGTTCACCGATGTTGTGCTGGAAGTCGGTGACAGCCAGTTTTCCACCAAGGTGCTAACCACCTACACCGCACCGGAGGATGCCATCATCGATGGAGTGCTGCAGGTGTGCGCCAAGGCGACAATTGAACCTGCACAAATTCAGCAAATTATTCACGGGACGACGCTTGCGACCAATGCCCTGATTGAGCGGCGCGGTGCGAAAACCGCCTTGATCACCACAAAGGGATTTCGCGATGTTATTGAGATGCGCACCGAATCGCGCTTTGAGCAATATGATCTCAATCTGAATTTACCAGAACCTTTGCTGGCAAGGCAGCAGCGCTACACGCTTGAAGAGCGAATAAGTGCCAGTGGCGAAGTGCTGATTCCTCTGCAACGATCGGCCATCGAGGATCTGGCTTTGGTGATAAAAAACGCTGGCTATCAAAGTGTGGCGGTGGGTCTTATTCATTCTTACGTTGACAGCACACATGAAGAGATGGTGCGTGAGGTATTGCAGGAGAAACTACCCGATGTGATGGTGTCACTTTCCAGTGAAGTGTCACCACAAATGCGCGAGTACGAGCGATTTAATACGGTGGTGGCTAACGCCTATATCAAACCGCTAATGAAAAGCTATCTTGGCAGGCTGGAAAGCAAGCTACAGGCGACTGGCGCCAATTGCCCGATCTTTTTGATGCATTCGGGTGGCGGGATTATTTCGATCGACAGCGCTGCAGAGTTTCCCGTGCGGCTGGTGGAATCGGGTCCTGCGGGCGGCGCTGTGTTCGCCGCAAATATTGCCGCAAGGTACGGGCTTGATAAAGTACTGTCGTTTGATATGGGTGGTACTACTGCAAAGATCTGTTTGATTAAAAACCAAACTCCCAAAACAAGCCGGGTGTTTGAAGTAGCGCGAACCTACCGATTTAAAAAAGGCTCAGGCATGCCTATCTCGATACCGGTAATCGATATGGTTGAGATTGGGGCCGGGGGTGGTTCTCTTGCGCATGTGGATTCACTACGGCAAATTCGGGTTGGCCCCCAGTCCGCCGGATCAGAGCCTGGCCCTGCCTGTTATGATCGCGGGGGATTGAAGCCGGCTGTCACAGATGCAGACTTAGTGCTCGGCAGGCTTGATCCGGATAACTTTGCCGCAGGCACAATCAAACTTGATACCTCGGCATCACAAAAGGCACTGGTAAAAGAGTTAGGTGCGCCGCTCGATATGGACGCACAAACCGCCGCTTATGGCCTGGCTGAAGTGGTGGATGAAAATATGGCGAACGCTGCGCGTGTACATGCAGTTGAAAATGGTGAAGACTTGTCTGAATACACCATGATAGCGTTTGGTGGTGCCGCACCGTTGCATGCCGGCCGACTTGCAGAAAAGCTTGGCGTGAATCGATTTCTGGTACCACCGGGAGCGGGTGTTGGATCGGCAATTGGTTTTTTAAGAGCGCCGTTTAGTTTTGAAGCCACTCGCAGTATCTATATGCGTCTGAGCCACTTCGATGCGCCGCGTATCAAACAGCTGTTAACAGAGCTTGAATCTGAAGCGGTTCGATTTGTCAAAAGTTGCGCACCAGATGAAACCATTGATTCGCAGTATAAGGTGTATATGCGCTATTCCGGCCAGGGTTGGGAGATACCTGTTGTACTAACGGCAGAGCAGGCGATGAATCCAGATGCCGAGACCTTCAAAGCGCTGTTTGAAGAAGACTATATTTCACTGTTTGGCCGGGCGGTGGAAGGCATGGGGATCGAAATCACTGTGTGGGCTGTCAATGCAACAACTCCAGCACAGGAGGTTAGCCAAATTGCACCTGTTACCGCATCGGCCAGAGCTGAGACTCAGGGGCGGCGAAAACTGTTTGAGCCAGCACAGGGTGTCGTTGTAGATGCGGAAATTATATTGCGTAAAGACATGACTGCAGGCCATAGCATTCATGGTCCGGCAGTCATCACCGAAGACGAAACTACGATTATAGTGCCTTCATCACAGCACGCGATCAGCCAGTCAGATGGTTGCATAGATATTATAGCCAAGACAAGGAGTGCCGTATGAGTAGCAGAACCTCTGCTGTGAGTAATCAGGTGATGTGGAATCGTCTGATTTCTGTGGTCGAAGAACAGGCAATGGCTTTAGTGCGCACAGCCTTTTCAACATCCGTCAGAGAAGCGGGTGATTTATCTGCCGGCGTTTACGATCCTGCCGGGCGTATGCTGGCGCAGGCGGTCACCGGTACACCCGGTCATGTCAATGCGATGGCAGATGCCGTGGGGCATTTTATTCGGCGCATTGGTAAGGATAACATTCTTGAAGGGGATGTTTATATCACCAATGATCCCTGGGAAGGCACCGGGCATCTACACGATATAACGGTGGTGACTCCTTCTTTTCATCAGGCGAAGCATGTTGGTTTTTTTGCCTGTACGGCACATATTGTTGATATTGGTGGTCGTGGTTTTGGCGCTGATGCCAACTCTATTTATGAAGAGGGTTTGTATATCCCGATCATGAAGTTTGCTGATCAGGGTAAGGTTGATGAAACTCTGATGAAGATTGTTCGCGGTAACGTTCGTGAGCCTGACCAGCTGGTGGGTGATATCTATGCACTGGCGACCTGCAACGAGATTGGCCAGCGCAGGTTGGTTGAAATGATGATCGAGTTCGGGTTGAGTGATTTAAATGAAATAGCAACGTTTATCCTTGAAAACTCTCGAAGGGCAACGCTGGAAAAAATTTCCGCACTACCGCGTAAACAAGCAACGGGTGAAATGACGATTGATGGTTATAGTGCGCCGGTACAGCTAAAAGTAAAGCTTGATATTCGTGAAGATAGAGTGCTGTGTGATTTTGCCGGATCATCCGGGCTTGATAAAAAAGGCATAAATGTGCCGCTGGTCTACACCAAGGCTTATGCCTGCTACGCACTAAAATGTGCCGTCGCCCCGGAGATACCAAACAACGCTGCGTCGCTTGAGCCGTTTGAAATTACGGCACCGGAAAATTCTATTGTTAATGCGGTTCATCCGGCACCGGTGGCTTTGCGTCATGTGATCGGACATATGGTGCCAGACACTGTTTATAATGCGCTGGATAAGATTCTTCATAAAACAGTACCCGCAGAGGGAGCAGGTACGCTGTGTAATTTTCAGGTTTCGCTGCGACCCAGAACAGATCTTGATGCCAATGCACTTGATCAGCAGCCCGAATCTGTTCGCAGTGCATTGGAAGCCGCCGTCAGAGCAGAAGTACTCACCTTTAATTCAGGGGGTTCAGGTGCACGGCCAGGTTCCGATGGATTGAATGCCACTGCATTTCCATCCGGTGTTATGACTATGCCAATAGAGGCCACTGAAAACACTGGTCCGGTGATCATCTGGCGCAAAGAGTTGCGACCAGACAGTGGTGGTGCCGGCCAGTACCGAGGTGGGTTGGGGCAATACATGGAAGTGGGTGCGAGCAGTGGTCATGAGTTTGATTTCTCTGCGATGTTTGATCGTGTTGATCATCCGGCTCGCGGTCGGCAAGGTGGGGCAGATGGTGCCCCGACCACGATAGCCCAGGACAACGGCACAGCAATGCGCGGCAAAGGTAAACAGTTTGTACCGCATGGCAGACGAGTGATGTTGGCTTTTCCCGGTGGTGGGGGATACGGTGATGCCACGCTTCGCGATAAAACGCTGGTCAAAAAAGATCTTGCTCGTGAATATATCAGTGCTGAAACAGCAAAAACCGAATACGGTTTAAGTGATGCTGAAATCTCACAGGTGAAAGAAGAAATACAGAATGGAGACGCCATTTAATGAATGCCAGCACATCACAAAATACACCGAAAAAAAACAGCTATGATGTCGTGATTGTTGGTGGCGCGATGCTGGGCTCTTCAGTCGCCTGGTTTCTGTCAAACAACGATGATTTTGATGGTTCCATACTGGTGGTAGAAAAAGATCCCAGCTATGAATTCACTTCGACAGCACACACTAATAGTTGTATGCGGCAACAGTTTTCCAGTGAAATAAACGTTAAAATTTCACAGTTTGCTGCAGACTTTGTGAAAAATTTTCAGCACTACATGGGGGATGATCCTCGTGTTCCCGAACTGATGTTGCAAAGTTATGGTTATATGTACCTGGCAGATAACGAACCGTTTGCTGAAGTACTGCGAGAAAGTCAGGTGGTGCAGGCGTCTTGTGGTGCGGGCACAAAAATAATGACAGCTGAAGAGATAAAACGCGATTACCCGTTCTATAATGTCGAGGATATTGTCGCTGCTAGTCACAATTTGCTTGACGAAGGATATTTCGACGGCAATACACTTTTTGACTGGTGGAAAAGATCGGCGCGTGAAAAAGGTGCCGAGTACCTGACTAACGAAGTAGTATCAATGCAATTGAACATCGCTAAAACACAAGTTAGCAGCGTGACGTTAAAATCAGGTGAAGTGATCAGCTGTGGCACGGTGGTTAATGCTTCTGGCCCCCGGGCGGTTTTAACATCGCGAATGGCCGGTATTGAATTGCCGGTTGAGCCACGTAAGCGCTACACCTTTATCTTTGATGCCGAAAACCCGCTGGACAGGGATTTACCTTTAACGATCGACCCAAGTGGTGTGCATATGCGCACGGACGGGACTTACTATCTGGCGGGCTGTCCACCGGATGTTGATCCGGCAGTCGACTATGACGATTTTATACAAGACCACAGTATCTGGGAAAATAAAGTCTGGCCGGTTATCGCTAATCGAATTCCCCAGTTTGAGGCAATCAAGCTGACTAATTCGTGGGCAGGGCATTATTCGTTTAATACTTTT
Source organism: uncultured Granulosicoccaceae bacterium (assembly GCA_964574535.1). Lineage (GTDB taxonomy): Bacteria > Pseudomonadota > Gammaproteobacteria > Granulosicoccales > Granulosicoccaceae. The sequence continues at coordinate 33,738 of CAZNOB010000023.1, forward strand.
GATCAAAATGCGATATTAGGTCCGCACACGAAAGTGAAGAACTTTATCTTTGTGAATGGCTTTTCAGGGCACGGCTTCCAGCAATCACCTGCCATGGGTCGTGGTACCTCAGAGCTGATCACTTATGGCGAGTATCGAGCGCTGGATCTCAGTCCGTTTAATTACCAAAGAATTCCTGAGAATAGACCGTTTATTGAAAAAGCGGTGATATAGGCTGTCGAATATCTGCAGAGCCCGATGTAGTGATAGCGATGATCAAAAACTATCGCCCGCACAAGATGAGACTATTTGCTCGTGAGTTATTCTACTGAACGATTAAAAGGGGTAAAGCCTTCGGCATCTGCCGCTGTGAGTCTTAAAGCAGCGGAGCTAAAGGCAGACGGACAGGACGTGATTGATCTGGGGTTGGGTGAGCCTGATTTTGCTACGCCAGGTCATATTATTGAATCTGCCTATGCAGCCGCCCTTGCGGGTCAAACCCGGTATCCGCCAACACAAGGGACCGCTGAACTTCGGGAGGCGATACAAAAGAAGTTGGGCAGGGATAACTCCTTGCATGTGGAATTAGATGAGATCATTGTTTCGAACGGTGCCAAACAAGTGATCTTCGGGGCCTTGATGGCGACACTTGAACCAAATCAGGAAGTGTTGCTATGTGCTCCGTTTTTTGATTCGTATAAAAACATTGTTCTGGTATTAGGCGGGGTTCCGGTCACCATACCCTGCACTGAGCATAGCGGGTTTAAATTAAGTCCGGAGTTGCTGGAGCGATCAATAAGTAAATCAACTCGCTGGATATTGCTCAACTCGCCGTCAAATCCGGCCGGCACAGTTTATAGTCGTGAAGAATTGAAGGCGCTGGGTGAGGTGCTGGCCAGGTACCCGCAGGTGTTAATACTAGCGGATGAAATTTATGAACATATTATCTTTGATGGTAATGTCGCTCATTCATTTGCTACCGTCTGTCCGGCGTTGCAGGATCGTGTATTAACTGTTAACGGTGTGTCTAAGGCCTATGCAATGACAGGCTGGCGCGTCGGTTATGGTGCCGGCCCCCGAGCCCTGATCAATGCGATGATAAAGGTGCAGTCGCAAATTACCTCTGGCGCCTGCTCGGTTGCACAACCCGCCGCAGTTGCTGCGTTAAACGGCCCGCAGGAAACGGTGCACGGCTTTCGTGATGAATTTGAAAAGCGCCGTAATCTGGTGATTGAAAAAGTGGCTGCTATTGATGAGTTGACGCTGTATCCCCCGGGAGGTGCATTTTATGCGCTGATTGGTTGTCAGGCCGTACTGGGCGCAACGCACCCGAACGGCTCAATGATAGAAGATGATATTGCCTTCGCCAAATACCTGTTAAACGAAACGCTTGTTGCATCTGTGCCCGGCAGCACATACGGTGTTGCACCATTTTTTAGAATATCGACAGCGACATCTGCGCCGGTGCTGTCAGAGGCGATTGATCGTATCGCTGAAGGTGTTAATAAATTGCGGCTGCGTGATTAAACCGTCGCCGTCAGATCGAATACTCTTAATAGGATAAATATGAAAAAAATTGTGCTAACGGGTGCTGCCGGACGTTTGGGTTCTTATCTTAGAGAGCCGCTATCGCAGTTGTGCGATGAACTGGTCTCATCAGACATTGCAGATGCACCAGGTGCGATGTATGAAGGTGAAACCTATGTCAAAGCTGATCTTGCGAATCTGACCGAAATGACAGCGCTGCTGAATGGCGCTGACATGGTGGTGCACTTTGGTGCCATTGGTGATGAAGCGCCGTTTGACCAAATACTACAGAGCAATATTGTTGGTGCTTATAATGTGTGGGAAGCGGCCTATCAAAATAACGTAAAAAGAGTCGTCTATGCGAGCTCGATACATGCGGTTGGTATGTATGAAAAAACTAATTTTATTGGTACAGATGTTCCACACCGACCAGATACTTTCTATGGACTTGCGAAATGTTTTGCGGAAGATCTGGGTAGCCTCTATTGGGATAAGCGCGGGCTTGAATCGGTTTGTTTGCGTATTCTTTCCTGTGCACAGGTCACCAATGCCCGTGCGCTTGGATCATGGCTTTCTTATGATGATTTAATCCATCTGGTGCAGCAGGCAATCAATACACCGGTGACTGGCTTTAGCGTGATCTACGGCGTCTCTGCCAATAGTCGTGCGCCGGTAGATAACAGCAATGCCAGTTTCCTTGGGTATCGACCACAGGATAATGCAGAACAATTTGCCGACAGTGTGCTGGCTGAATCACCGGTAGCTGATCCTGCAGATCCAGGCCAAATGTGTCACGGCGGACCGTTTGCGTCAGTTGAGTTGGGTAACAGCGGCACTGCAACCATGAATATTATCGATGACAAAAAATCCAGTTAGCTGAAAGATGAAATTTTGATTGTCTATAAAAAACTTAGTATGTAGATAAGCCACGTGCCCGTAGTTACTGCGGGTTCGCCGCTTCGCGCAACGGGGTTGTTCTCCCACGGTTTGATGCAGTGTGATCAATCTGTGGCAGCCGGGATCAGGCCAGGGCTGAATCCATATCGTTCAATGCACCTTCCAGGCGTTCAAATACCAGTTCGAGTTCCTGTTCATTGATGATGAGTGGCGGACAAAGCGCGACACTGTCGCCCGGTGTGGGTCTTAGGATCAAATTGCGGGTCCGCGCAAAGTTTGCGATCTGTGCCGCTACTTTATCGCCCGCAGGGTATTGTTCTTTGGTGTGTTTGTCTTTGACAATTTCCAGCGCTCCGATTAACCCGACGCCGCGAGCCTGACCAACCAGTGGATGATCTGCCAGTCGGCTCAGGCCTGACTGAAATTGATCACTTAATGACTTCACGTGGTCAGTGATATTTTGTTCAGCGTATATATTGAGCGTTTCAATAGCTACTGCCGCCGCGACCGGGTGACCGCCGTAGGTATTGCCACTGCCAAACATTCCATGTCTGTCGCTGCCTTTTTCCAGCGCGTTGTAGACTTTTTCACTGAGCATCACACCGCCAATGGGTTGGTAGGCCGATGACAGTTGCTTGGCAATGGTCATGAGATCGGGTGTTGCATTGAAGGTCTGGCTGCCAAACATTTCACCGGTGCGTGCAAAACCGCAAATCACTTCATCGCATATTAAAAGAATATCGTAGCGGTCCAGCACCGCCTGAATTTTTTCAAAATAACCGGCCGGTGGTATCAGGACACCGCCTGCACCCATGACGGGTTCTGCGATGAATGCGGCTATGGTGTCCGGGTCTTCGGCGAGTATCTGCTGTTCCAGGGTGCGCGCCAGTCGATCTGTGAACTGCGCTTCCGTTTCATCGGGGTTGCCTTCGCGATAAAAGTGCGGGGTCTCTGTGTGCATTACAGGAATTGCCGGAAGGTCAAAGCCGTCATGCACATAAGGAAGGCCGGTCAGGCTTCCCGAGGCAATGGTGATACCATGGTAGGCACGCTGTCGAGCAATGATTTTTTTCTTCTCAGGTCGGTCGAGTGCGTTGTTGTAGTACCAGACGATCTTGATCGCCATATCAACAGCTTCTGAGCCGGAATTCACCAGAAAGACTCGCGCCATATTATCGGGGGCGATTTTGATTAGTTTTTGTGAAAGCTCGATCGCAGGCTCTGTGGAGCGATGGCTGAACAAATGTGAGTAGGGGAGCTTTTGCATTTGCCGGACGGCTGCGTCGGTCAATCGTTGCTCGCTGAAGCCGAGCGAGGCGCACCAGAGGCCGGACATGCCTTCGATCAGCTTGTTGCCCTGATCATCCCAGACGTAAATCCCTTCACCATGTGTGATAATGAAGGGATCCAGCTCCTGGTGAGCTGATAAATTGGTGTAGGGATGTAACACGAACTTTTTATCGTGTTCTGCGTGGGCGTTTCTCATAATGCGTTGCTTGCCTGTGTGTACTCAATATTTATTGTAAACAAGACCGGATATCCGAGGTCACTATATATGCCTGATCAAAACAATCACAGCGAATTACTGGCTGATATGCGCCAATTGTGTGCCCAATTCCGGACCGTACTGATGGCCACCAGTACCACTGAAGGTTTGCCCGAAATAAGCTATTCGCCCTACGTTATCGTCGACAAAGTGCTGTACGTCTTCCTGAGTGATCTGTCGCTACACACTGGTAATCTGAAATCGAATCCGCACGCCAGTCTGTTATTTATCGAAGACGAATCAACGAGTGAAAATCTGCACGCAAGGAGACGAGTCACCTATCGGGCAGAGGTCACTCTGGTGGAGCGTGGTGATCCAGATTGGAACAATGTATTGAGCCAGATGGAAGAGCGATTTGGCGAGATAATTCCGATTTTAAAAAGTCTGACCGATTTTCATTTGTTCGCAATGCGGACAAATGACGCTGTCCTTGTGCGCGGTTTTGCTGACGCGCATCCAGTAGCCTGCGACGGGTTCAATTAAGAGTAGATGCTGAGTCTTTACGGGATTCATCAGGTTAACGGGACCGGTCGTTAAAAAGGCGCTATATGCGGTTGACTTGTTATGAGTGGTTGCTCATAGTCCGGGGATGCCCGCGCGGTTGCCGGGCACAAAATCGCCTCTCTCGCTAGAAAATTCCCTGGAGGAAATATGAAAGTTAAACATCTTCTCAGCGCAGCAGCTCTGAGTGTGGTAATGGCAGTTGGTGTGGTAAACGCCGACACTACTATTCGCGTGCAATCGGTACTGTCTGACACGGCAGACGAAGTGTTCATGCTGAAGGAATTCGCCAAAGACGTCTCCGAACTTACAGGTGGTTCACTGACCATCGAAGTACTGCCTGCCGGCGCCGTTGTTGGCCCTCGAGACATCATGGATGCAGTTGACGCAGGCCTTGTCGAAGCTGGTTTTGCCTGGACACACTATTGGGGCGGGAAGCACGTTGCAGCAAATCTCTTTGGTGCGCCTGTTGCGGGTGCCGGTGTTGGAATGGACAACCTGGCTTTTCTTAGCTGGTTTCAGTATGGCGGTGGTAAAGAGCTTTATGATCGTCTATGGAGCGAAATGGGCGTGAACGTTAAAGGTTTCATGTTGCAGCCAGTAGGTCCGGAAGCATTGGGCTGGTTCCCTAAGCCTATCGAGTCTATGGACGACTTCCGCAAGATGCGTTTCCGTGCGCCTCCGGGTATGGTTGGTGCTGCCTATGCTGATATCGGTGTTCCAGCCGTTGCAATGGGTGGTGGTGACATCTTGCCAGCACTGGAGAAAGGCACAATCGATGCGGCCGAATGGTGCTGCCCTAAGCCTGACTCTGTTTTCGGTTTCCAGAAAGTCCTGAAGCATTACTACCTCCAGGGCTTGCACCAGGTTGTTGTAAACGCAGACATGTATTTGAACCTGGATGTTTACAACAAGTTGACCGATGTCGAAAAGAAGGCTCTGGAAGTTGCAGCAAATGCATCACTATCCAAGTCGATGTCTTACCGTATCTATGAAAATGGTAAGGCGCTTAAGGATCTAACGGACAATCATGGCGTTATTCTGGAAGACACTCCTGCGGACTACTTCACCGAGTACATGGCCGCTGCACGCAACGCGTTGCAGAAAGCCGCAGACGAGAACGAGTTCTTCGCAGAAGTATGGCAGTCGCAGAAAGATTTCGCGGACATCGCGGTTCCATTTTGGGCCGGTGCACAGGCTTCGAATGCAAGTCTGGGTAAAGCGCACGCCGACACACTGAAGTAATTTACGCTTAGTCTGCAGCGCTAGTGCGGGCTCTTCTATGGAGCCCGTGCGATCTGATACTGAAGCAGTTTTGTTCAGCACGGGCTCTCTTTCTGGAGTCCGTGCTTTTTTGCACACTGAAGCAATTGCAGCTCATACTATCCCTGAGGGAACTTGTGTGTTCTTTTTTTCGAAGCGCCATCTGAATGTCATCTACTGACGTTTCGAAAAACAGAGCGCGGATTTTAAATCCACGTCTAGCGAAGGAAACACCACATGGCTGAAGAACCGAATCCAGACGATCTGGAAATCGCGGACGAGCTTATCGCCGAACGACGTGCCGAAGCCCCGGGTGAAACACCCGAGGACATGACGGCCTGGCAGCGACCGATCACGGCGGCCATCGATCTTATAAATTATCGTGTGGGTCAGATCATTGCACTTCTGTTGGTGCCCTTGATCGCAGTGGTGGTTTTCGAAGTGATCTCGCGCAACTCTTTCTCGATTCTGCAAAACGCCGGTTTCGAAGATCTGGCGCGGTCTCTCAACCTTGGGCCCACGCTTTGGGTCTACGACACCAGTCGCATGATTGCGGGTGTGCTCTTTATGGCCGCCGCCGGTTATGGGTTGATGCGTGGTGTTCATATTCGCGCAGATTTTATCTATCGGTTCTGGTCGAACAAGACGCAGGCAACCGTAGATGCGTCGCTGTACTTGTTGTTCTTCATTCCTTCGATGATCTTCTTTACCATCGTTTCGGCACAATTCTGGTGGCTGGCTTTTTCAACCGGTGAAACCATGCAGGTCGACAGCGCCTGGGGGCCATTGCTCTGGCCTGCGCGAGCGGCCATGCCGATCGGTGCTTTCCTGTTAACGATCCAGGGCATTTCCGAGATCTTCCGTGCATTCCATAAAATGGGCAAAGCACGCGAGCGTTGGTTTGTGAGAGTCCTGCCGATCTATCTGATCGCGCTGATCTGGCTGGTCCTGGCAATCTTTGCGCCCGACATCGTGCCGGGTGGCGAATGGTTCACCAATATTATGAGCGCGCGGCCAAACCTCGACAAACCCATCATTGGCTTGATTATGCTTGGAGTGATGTTGTTTGTGATCTTCATAGGCTTCCCCATCGCGTTCACGCTGATCTTCCTTGCCTTTGTGTTTGGCATCTGGGGGTCCAATTTCAAACTCACCACGCTTCTAATGACGCTGAACACCAACTCGACCATGTTGAACGATCAGCTCATGGCTGTACCTCTCTTCGTCTTGATGGGCATCGTCATGGAAGCGGCTGGATTGATGGAACGTTTGTTCGCTTCAATCCAGATGATCATGGCGCGTGTTCGCGGATCACTTTTTATTGCAGTTCTGATCGTTTCAACCATCTTTGCCGCTGCAACCGGGATCGTTGGTGCCTCCGTGACACTGCTGGGGATTATGGCAGGGGCGACAATGACCCGATCCGGTTACAACGTGAAACTGGCGGCCGGAACGATCACGGCAGGCGGTACCTTAGGCATTTTGATTCCGCCGTCGATCATGTTGATTGTCATGGGCCCCGTGTTGGAAGTGTCTACGCTTGATCTGTTCCGCGGTGCGTTTATTCCAGGCGCGCTGCTGGCCTCGCTCTACTTAGTCTACACCCTGGGCCGATGCTGGCTTAACCCTGATTTGGGGCCAATACTTGCGGACGAAGACCAACCGGAAACATCTAAATTCTACGGGGCCGAAGTTGCACTGATCTGTCTCGGTGTGTTGACCGTGTGCCGCGTCTTTGGCCTTGGCGTGGGCGGCGCATTTGCCGGCCTGATGCCGTTCGGTGGCCTGGTTGTCTTTGTGGCGGTGTCAGCCCTTGCCTATGCAGCTTATCGGAGTCTGAGTATTCTGCGAATTGTTGTACCGCTCGCCGTCGCGTTCCACCTTTACATGATCTTCGCAAGCATGAGCGATGGCGGCTTGTCGATCTGGTCGATCGTCTTTGGCTTATTCACTGTCCTGCTGGCGGTTCTGGGCCGACCAATCTATGACAAAGAGCACGGCGATGACTTCTACTTTTCGGATCTCTGGAACGAATTCTTCGCCGGCCTGATGCCGCCCACGATACTGATTTCCTTCGCACTGGGTTCGATACTTCTTGGCTTTGCGACCCCTGCCGAAGCTGCTGCAATGGGAGCCTTTGGATCGATACTGCTCTCAATGGCCTATCGAAAATTCAGTATCCGCGGCTTTTTTGACAGCTTGATCAAAGCGCTGGAAATCACCGTGCTGATCATGTTCCTGGTCGCGGCCTCCAACTTCTTTGGTGCTGAATTCAGTTTCCTTGGGACGCCGAAGATGATGACAGAGTTACTCCTGGGTCTGGATATGTCGCCCTATATTGTCTTGCTGCTGGTGATGGCGCTGATCTTTCTTTTGGGCTGGCCACTGGAGTGGGTTCCGATCGTTCTGATCGTTGTGCCGATTCTGCTGCCAACGGTCGAGGCGCTCTCGGTGCATGGTTTGGAACGCTATGACCTGATGGTCTGGTTTGGAATTCTCGTGGCGGTAAACCTGCAAACGGCGTGGCTTTCGCCGCCGGTCGCGCTCTCGGCCTATTTTTTGAAGGGCGTGGTGCCGAATTGGGATTTGAAAGACATCTACCTTGGTATGATGCAGTTCATGTTGGTACAGCTTGTGGGTTTGATGCTGATCTTCGTATTCCCTCAGCTTGTACTGTGGTTGCCCAGAGTGATGGGAGGTTAGGGATGGGCCTTCGGTTTGATTGTCTGATGGTATGTAAATCAGAAGTATTGGGAAATCTGTGTAAGGGCTTTGTGCGGATTTTTGGTCTCATCAAGCGGACGTTCCGCGTCTGACTGGGTGCAGTGGTCTTCGGGTTCCGGTCGCTGGAGTGCTCATCACGATGACACATTCTTAACGCAATTTTGAAAGAGTCGTTTTTTCGAACTTGCGTCCTCATCTTTAAGGGAATTGTCTGTCTTATAGAGCGCTGGGGATTCTCTATCGCTTCCTACTTATCCTGGCTATGAATAAATGTTAGAAAATATCATCGATCTTGGATCAATCATTGTTGCGGACATTGTGCTGTCCGGCGATAACGCACTGATAATCGGGATGGCCGCTGCTGGCCTGGCACCAGAGCTACGCAAAAAAGCAATCCTCTACGGGATGGTGGTCGCAGCGGTACTACGAGTGGTATTTGCGATCATCGCAACGAAATTACTCGGTATACCAGGGCTTTTATTGGTTGGTGCTTTATTGCTTTACTGGGTGTGCTGGACTTTATATAGAGAGATTCGGGCGCATACTGATGAGCGTGCCGCGCAGCACGAGCTGGAAAATGCAGAAGATCCCGAGAGTGGTGAGACGGGGGCACCGCGACGGACGCTGGGGCAGGCATTGGTTGCGATCACCATCGCTGATGTGTCGATGTCGCTCGATAATGTACTGGCTGTTGCAGCGATTGCAGATGGCGATGCCAACAAACTGATTTTTGGCCTTGGTTTAGCGATTGTTTTGATGGCATTTGCTGCCACTATGATCATGAAGTTGTTAACCCGCTACCCGTGGATCTCCTGGCTTGGACTGGTGGTGTTGATTTACGTGGCAACTGAAATGCTGTACCGCGGAATCTTTGATGACACTAACGGTATCCTTGCGTTTTTGAGGGCCTCCGGTGTGAGCTAACAGGCTCGGCGGTAATTGCTAAAGGCTGCCATTAATAAGTTATTGAATGCAAAAAAAAGCCGGAGTCCAAAAGGGCTCCGGCTTTTTTGTTTCCAATTTTAGGGCTTATTTACAGTTAGGGAATCAGTACGGTATCAATGCCGTGAATAATACCGTTTGATGCCATGATATCTGCTTCGATAA
>CAZNOB010000023.1:43381-44630 GCA_964574535.1 uncultured Granulosicoccaceae bacterium
ACGGTATCAATGCCGTGAATAATACCGTTTGATGCCATGATATCTGCTTCGATAACCGTTGCTTCGTCCAGTAGCACAGCACCATCGGCTGCAGTAATTGTTCGTATAGCGCCGTTGGCCATTGTGATGTCAGTGCCGTCGAGTGTCAGCGCTGTCGCTGCATCAACCACCGAATCCGGCAATACATGTCCTTCCAGCAGGCTCATTAGTGCAGCCGCATTAGTAGTGAAACCTGCTTCCAGTGCGGTTTCAGCGGCAGCAAATGCTGCATTGTCAGGTGCAAACACGGTAAAGGTTTTTGTAGAGTCTGCGAGGGTGGCATCGAGTCCGGTGCTTTGCAGAGCACTCAGCAGGGCACTGTAGTTTGGCATGTTGGCCAGAGTTGCGATTAAGTCAGAGGCTGGTGGCTCTGTCCCGTCAGGTGGTATGAGTACCGCGTCAATCACATGAATGATACCGTTGGAGGCAATGATATCTGTGACAGTAACGTTGGATGAATTGATCATTAACTGTTCACCCGACAAAGACAGCGTCGCGTCAGCGCCGTTTTGCATCGTGATAGAAGTGCCCGCCAGACTGATTGCCGTTTCGGCATCCACGGCACCCGGTAATACATGGTAAAGCAGGGTATCGTTTAAGCCGGCAGCATCTGCTAACAGTGCGTCAACCGCATCCTGTCCGAGTGCGGTGAAAGCGTCGTCAGTTGGTGCGAATACAGTAAAGCTTTGCGCTTCGTTGGCCAGTACCTGGTCAAGTCCGCTGGCTTCCAGTGCTGCCACCAGTGTGGTGAATGTGCCGGCCGCAGCAGCGGTCTGAACAATATTCACCGGCACGGATTCAGTGGGCGGTGTAAGTACGGCGTCGATCACATGGATGATGCCGTTTGATGCAACAATATCAGTGGTAGTCACGGTGGCGTCGTTGATCATTAATGAGCCATCCTCAGCCAGCGAAAGCATGGCTGTTTCACCGTTTTGCATAGTGATCTCAGTGCCTGCGAGACCAATGGCGGTCGCTGCATCTATAGAGCCGGGCAGAACATGATAGAGCAACGTGTCATTCAGCGCTTCATTGTCAGCCAGCAAGGCAGTTACGGCGTCCTCACCCAGGGCAGCAAAGGCAGCGTCTGTCGGGGCGAAGACAGTAAACTCTGAGTCTGGATCAGCGAGGACATCTTGAAGGCTTGCTGCCTCAATGGCACTCAGGAGGGTAGTGAAATCACCCGCTTCAGTGGCTGTCTCGATCAGAT
>CAZNOB010000024.1:0-1241 GCA_964574535.1 uncultured Granulosicoccaceae bacterium
ACCACCGACCCCAGCATTATGAATGCTGTGCTCTAACCAACTGAGCTACATAGCCGAAATTTCGGATTGCGTATTTTGGGTACTAGACCCTTTGCTGTCAAGACATCCCGCAGGATTAAGATCACACGTTGAACCGAAAATGGACAACATCGCCTTCAACCATCAGATATTCCTTGCCTTCTAATCGCCATTTACCGGCATCCTTGGCGCCCTGCTCGCCCTGACAGGTGATATAGTCATCGTAACCAACGACCTCTGCGCGAATGAAACCTTTTTCAAAGTCTGTGTGTATGCGGCCTGCGCCGTTAGGGGCAGTCGCGCCCTGGCGTACTGTCCAGGCTCGAACTTCTTTTTCACCTGCAGTGAAGAAGGTTTGCAGATCCAGAAGCTCATAGCCGGCACGAATCACGCGGTTTAATCCCGGCTCTTCCAGGCCGAGTTCCTGCAGAAACTCGCTTTTGTCTGCATCATCCAACAGGGCAATTTCGGATTCGATGGCCGCACACACGGCAACAACGCCTGCTCCTTCGTCTGCTGCATAGGCTTCTACCCTGCTGAGCAGCGGGTTGTTTTCAAAGCCTTCTTCCTCGACGTTGGCGATATACATCACTGGCTTGCTGGTTAAGAAATGCAGCTGTCGGATGATGGCTTGTTCCGCGCTGCTGAATTCCATCGACCCTACAGGGTTACCGGCATCAATATGGGCAGATACTTTTTCAAGCAGAGCTTTTTCTGCAATTGCTTCTTTGTTACCGGACTTCGCATTTTTACCCACACGGTAGACAGCTTTTTCAGCGGTATCCATATCTGCCAGCATCAATTCGGTATTGATCACTTCAATATCTGCAACCGGATCCACCTTGCCTGATACGTGCACCACATCATCGTTTTCAAAACAACGGACCACATGTGCGATGGCGTCAGTCTCACGAATATTAGCCAGAAACTTGTTACCCAGGCCTTCGCCTTTGGACGCTCCGGCAACCAGACCGGCGATATCAACAAACTCCATGGTGGTCGGAAGTATTTTTTGCGGGCTGACGATTTCTGCAAGTTTGTCCAGCCGGGTGTCCGGCACCGGGACAATCCCGACATTGGGTTCGATGGTACAGAACGGATAATTCTCTGCGGCAATCTCTGCCCTGGTCAGCGCATTGAACAGGGTCGACTTACCGACATTTGGCAATCCAACAATGCCGCACTTAAATCCCATAGCGATAACTCTTGGTGTTTTGGATAAC
>CAZNOB010000024.1:1341-44541 GCA_964574535.1 uncultured Granulosicoccaceae bacterium
AAGTCTTTTCCCATATGCTTGATAATGTCACGCAGACCATTATGACCGCCGTGACCACCACTTTTTTTCAGTCGCACCGTGCCGGGCGGTATATCCAATTCATCGTGCGCCACCAGAACTTCTTCCGGATCAATACGATAAAAATTCGCCATTGGCTGTACAGACTCGCCACTTAAATTCATAAAAGTAGCGGGTTTTAACAATCGAATGTCGTGGCTGCCGATCATCACCCGAGCCACCTCACCCTGAAATTTTTTTTCAAGCGTAAACGTGGCGTTATAGGCACGGGCAATTTCATCCAATAACAAGAAACCCGCATTGTGGCGGGTTTCTTCGTACTTGGAACCTGGATTACCCAGCCCGACTATCAGCTTAAATGCGGCCATCAGGCAAACACAGTTATTCCAGAAACAGTGCCAAACGCGGCCTTAAGATTCACCACCATCGGGCTCTTCATCACCAGCGGGTTCTGCACCGCCTTCTTCATCGGCTTCAGAAGTTGCGCGAGTCGCATGCACTGCAACAATTGCGCGGTCATGATCTTCGTCACCATGGGCCAGGTCGGTAGAAGTTACGCCTTCAGGCAACTTCACATCAGACAAATGCAGTGATTCACCCAGCTTGAGTTCCGCAAGATCAACTTCAAGGTACTCGGGCAGATCTCGTGGCAGACAGCTGACACTGATTTCGGTCTCAATCCGGTTGATTGACCCGCCTTCCGTCTTCACGCCTACACAGGTTTCTTCGTTAATGTAGTGCAGCGGCACACGTACCGTAATTGCTTCGTTTGCAACAATACGCTGGAAGTCTATGTGCAGAATTTGCTGCTTGAAGGGATGGCGTTGAATATCCTTGATAATGGCCTGTTCTTTTGTGCCACTGACATCAAGCGTTAAAATGTGCGAGAAAAACGCCTCATGCTGAAGGTTATTCAGTATTTCATTGTGATTCAAAGATATGGGTGTGGGGTTACTGCCACCACCATAGATAATGCCCGGGAACATATTTGTTCGACGCAGTCGGCGGCTCGCACCCTTACCATAGTCACTGCGTACTTCCGCGCTTAGAGTAAACTCGACGCTCATGGAATTTCCTTTAATATTGAATTGTTACGTTAGCTCAGGGCCTGTTTCGCGACCAAAACAAGGCAGAGCCGATCAAGTATAACAAAGATTGCGCTTTTAGATACCCCGAAAGCATTTTTCAAGATGCGCGCAGATTAGAATTCTGGCTGTAGCAACCGCCAGTATTGTAAAAAACGACTGATCAATCCATGTAAATTGAACTGACAGATTCTTCTTCGTGTATGCGGCGGATAGTCTCAGCCAGCATATTTGCGACTGACAGCTGCCGAATTTTGCTGCAATTACGTGCTTCTTCAGACAACGGGATAGTATCAGTAACGACAAGCTCATCAATTTCCGAACCCAGTAGATTTTCCATTGCCTTGCCTGAAAGCACTGCGTGAGTGGCATAGGCGACCACTTTGACCGCTCCATGCTCTTTCAAAGCCTCGGCGGCTTTGCACAAAGTGCCAGCGGTATCGACCATATCGTCGATAATGACGCAGGTTTTTCCGCTGACGTCACCAATGATGTGCATCACCTGAGCCATGTTGGCCTGAGGGCGACGTTTATCAATAATGGCAAGATCTGCATCGTCCAGTTGTTTTGCCACAGCGCGTGCTCTTACCACTCCGCCAACGTCAGGTGATACTACAATCAGGTTCTGGTATTTCTGACGCCAAATATCGCCCAACAGCAAAGGCGAGGCATAGACATTATCAACGGGAATATCAAAAAAGCCCTGAATCTGCTCTGCGTGGACATCAACAGTCAGTACACGATCCACACCGGCGATCGCTATCATGTTTGCCACCAGCTTTGCCGAGATAGCCACTCTGGCCGAGCGAACACGCCGATCCTGTCTGGCATAACCAAAGTAAGGCATCACTGCGGTAATACGATCAACCGAGGCGCGCCGAAAGGCGTCGACCATAATCAGCATTTCCATCAGATTATGGTTTGTCGGCTGGCAGGTGGTCTGAATTAAAAATATATCGCGACCGCGAACATTTTCCAGTATCTCTACTGCGGTTTCGCTATCAGAGAATTCGGCCACTGAGGCCTTACCAAGCGGAATTCGAAGCTGATCAACTATCTTTTGCGCCAAAGCCGGATTGGCCTTGCCCGAGAAGATCATCATGTTTGTTTCCGACACCAGAAACCCGCCTGACTTGATTTTGCTTACCGCAAAAGTACGGCAACTTAAATATGGCTGGGGCGGTAAGATTCGAACTTACGCATGCCGAGATCAAAACCCGGTGCCTTAACCGCTTGGCTACGCCCCAATTTGGTCCAACAAGCTGCTTCGGTTTTTATCACATCCGAAGCAACGGTGATTTGTTAATTCCTTTCGCGATAAAACCGCTCATGGAATTTTTTTCAGTTTCTGTGACTGCGCTGAGCACGTTCCGTGCCTGCAGCTCAGTTTCAACGGCCACAAAGACACATGATCCAGTGCCGGTAAGCCGAGGCTCACTGGCTATGCCTTCAGACAACCGATGCTGAGCCTGCGCCAGATAATCCAGCGCCATACTAACCGACGCTTGCTGTTCACAAGCCAGCGGCTGGAAAACATTTCTGGTGGCACACCCACCGTTGAAGCCGCGTATTGTGATCGGTGTGCAATCACGTGTCAATTCGGAATGTCCAAACAATTGCTCTGTGCTGATATGAACCCCCGGATGAATCACCACAAACCAACGCTCAGGCAGCGTTAACGGGTGTAATTTCTCACCGACTCCCTCTGCCCATGATGATAGACCATGAACAAACACTGGTACATCAGCCCCCAGCGTTAATCCGATTTCGGCTAATTTATCAACAGGATATTTAAGTTGCCAGATTTTATTCAGAGCAACCAGAGTGGTTGCTGCGTTAGAACTGCCACCGCCGAGCCCGCCGCCCATCGGAAGAATTTTCTTCAAATAGATATCAACACCATAGTTCTCAGGTAGTCGGTGCGCTGACTCTGCAAGCAAATTTGCGGCACGCCAGATCAGGTTTTCCTGTTCTTTGACTGTTTCAATCTGTTCAGCCAGCCTGATTGTGGTGTCGGGACGCGCAACAAACGCCAGTTCATCCCCAAAATCCAACAGTTGAAATACAGTTTGCAACAGGTGATATCCGTCATCCCGTCGACCTGTGATGTGTAAAAACAAATTGAGTTTCGCGGGTGACGGCCAGGCCGTGGCAGCCTCTGGCCAGACAGGGGATTGATCCGCAGCAGTTTTCAAGATCGAGATGTCACTGTTACAGCTCGCTAATCCCCGGAATCAAAAGACGGGTGTTGGATGGCACATCCGATTTAGTCCATTTATGAACAGACAGGGTGATATCTATACCTTCAGCGCTCACTAAAATAACCTTTGGCAGGTCCAGGTCATCGACCTTGCTGTAGCGCTGGAAATTTACTCGCCAACGAGTTTCGTCGTTTCTGTCGATCACCATACTGCTCAAGCGACCAACTCGATCACGCCGCGCTTGCGTTGCGGTGCCTTGCAAACCGACAACCCAGTCCTGCATTTCAACCAGCGGTATGGCAACTCCGATGACATCTCGCAAAAGAGCCTCGGCAGTTGCCCCCCGGGTTTCATTATCGCCGTCAATTAAAGTCGCGCTGTCTTTATCTTCCACAATGCGATAAATTTTCAAACCCAACGGGCCGATCAGTCTGATATCAAAACCGGATTCATTGGCATCCCAGGCAAACGATGCGTTGAACGTGCCCTCGCGTCTGGAATCAACCACCAAAGAGCCAAGCGCGCGCCAGGGCTTAAGGGCGGCTAGCTGGCTATCACGCTGCTGTATATCGCTCTCGGTAACTTCAGGCAGCGGTTTAAACGGATTAAAACCACAAGCAGACAATCCCAGGCTTATAACAGCACAGCCAACCCAAAGGTACTTACGTTTCACATCTTTCAAGGCTGGTATTTTTTCATCACGCTGTTAAGCAGGTTATCGTCTGGTGATTCACGCAAGGCTTCTTCCCAGATTTTCGTGGCCTCGGCCTGATCTCCCGACACCCAAAGCACTTCACCCAGATGCGCTGCTATTTCTGAATCAGGTAGCAGTGAGTGCGCCTGCCTAAGCAGCTCAATTGATTTAGTGTAGTCACCTAATCGATAGTATAACCAACCTACGCTGTCGGTGATGGCAGGATCATTGGGAAGTAGCTGATACGCCTTAAGCAGATAGTCCTCTGCTTCGTCGAGCCTTTCATTTCTGTCAACCAAAAAGTAGCCGAGCGCATTCAGGGCATAGGCATTATCAGGTTGTGCAGCGATCACCTTGGCCAGATCTTCTTCAAACAGATCCCGCTGATCCAGCCGCTCTGCAACCAGTGCTCTGGCATACAATAAAGAAGGCTCATCTTCATAACTCATTAGACCCTCTGACAAAACACTCAACGCTTCATGATGCATATCACTGCTGTTTAACAGCCGACTTTCAGAATTGATGAGCTCAATCTGAATGGATCGATCCTCGGTATAGTTTTTAAGTTTGTTCAAAAGGGCACGACCGCTGTCTACGTCGCCCACCAGACCATAAAGCTCGGCTGAGCGAATTTGTGCATCAAAAAAGTTGTCGCCGTCCTGGACTTGTTGATAACGATCTATTGCTTGTCGGTAGTCTCTGCGGCTATCTGAAATTCTGGCCAGATAATAATTTGCACTGTCTTCGTGTTTATTTAATTCCACCACTTTCAGCAAGTATTCTTCTGACTGCTTCACGCGTTTAATTTCAAGCGCAAGCAGCCCTATTGAATACAACGCGTCAGGTTCTTCAGGAAACTGACTGGCGATCACTTCAAAACGATCAGCCGCTTCTTCATATTTACCAGTCTCCACCAACAGCCTGGAGAGGCCCAGCTGACCGGGAACATTATCAGGATTTTTTTGCAAGTAGGCTTTGAGAGAAGCCAGCCCATCGTCACCCTGCCCTGCTTCCAGATTCAACCGGGCACTGGATAAAATTGCGTCGATATTATCGGGATCAATATTAAGAGCTCGATCAAAAGCCTTGAGTGCTGTTTCGCGTTCACCGCGCGACATCGCGAAGCGGCCAATACCATACTGAGTATCTGCGTTGTCCGGGAATCGCTCGCTCAGTTCGACCAGCACTTTTGAGCCAGTGACCGCATCGGACTGGGTCAGAACAGAATTCACGACTCCGGGCAAAACCTCAGCTGGAGAACGGACCGACAAATTAATGACCTTCTCAAGCGCCGATGAAGTTGTACTGACATCTTTTTGCTGCAGAGACACCTGAGCACGATGCTGCCAGGCCTCGACGCTTTCCGGTGCTAAATTCACCCACATAGTGGCTGCCTTGTCGGCGCGATCCCAGTCACGGCTATATAAGGCCAGCTTCACAGCGCGTTCAACGACACGTACATCGTTAGTTTGGGTGGCGGCATCAAAGTAGTTGCTGGCAGCAATATCTACCCGCCCGCGCCGACCGGCAATTTCTGCTGCCAAAATTTTGTACACCAGATCAGCTTCCTGCGCGATGCTAAGCTGCTCTCTACGCCAACGCTCTGCTACTGAAGTCTGGCCATCACCACCGGAAAGTGACTGACCCTCCTGCGCCTGCGCCAAAACCGGGGCATCCAGCCCGGGAGTCAATTGCGCACTGGATCGGGTGCTACAGGCCCCCAACAGCGATGCCGTCACTAATGAAAGTGTGAGTGTTTTCAAAACTGATTCACCGGTATTGATGTCCAAATCTCTTATTCAACCTTTATAATCACGCTGCGCTTTATCAAAACACGCCAGCCCTGCAACGCCAAGTTACCAAAAGCCTGCATTTGGCTACCATAAACCTGAGTCCGCGAAGCCCGGGTTACCGTCTACCGATCACAGTATCGCCAACCTTAAAACAACCAAACAGCACACTCCACATGAAAAACCAGGCAAAATATCCCGCTTCAAGGTCATCAGACAGCGATGGAATGCAATATAGTCGCTCATGAATCAGTAATGCGGGCTAAAATCCGTCCGTATTCCTTGCTCTTCACAGAGACCAGCACTATTTCTGATCTGCCGCGCTTAATTTTGAGTGTCCGGCTAATCCCTAAATGATTTGTTAATATTTAACGCATGTCCCTAGTTGCCATTGGCCTCAATCATCACACCGCTCCCGTCGAGGTTCGCGAACGAATCACCTTCGCACCTGAGCGCATCAGTGAAGCCCTGCACGCACTGAAAACCGACTTGAGCGTGCCGGAAGCCACCATTGTATCCACCTGCAATCGCACTGAAATCTATTGCGGTATGGACTCCAATGAGACCTCCAATCTGGTTAATTGGTTGCATGACTTCCATCGCGCGCCCAGCGAATCGTTCTCACCTTTCCTGTTTACCCACTATGACCGTGCCGCTGTCCAGCATCTGATGCGGGTCTGTAGTGGCCTGGATTCATTGATCCTGGGGGAGCCGCAAATTCTCGGCCAAATGAAACAGGCCTACCGGGATGCTGGCGAATCCGGCTCGGTCGGCAAGCATTTATCGTTGTTGTTTCAGTCAGCTTTTAACGTGGCCAAGCAGGTGCGCACGGATACCGCAGTGGGGGCAAGCCCGGTTTCGGTGGCATTCGCAGCGGTGACGCTCGCCAAACAGATTTTCGGCGATTTAAATAAACACACCGCTCTTCTGATCGGTGCCGGGGAGACGATTGAGCTCGCCCTGCAGCATCTTAAAACTTCGGGTATCGGCAATATTATTATCGCCAATCGGACGCTGGCACGTGCCCAGACTCTGGCTGACCAGTACGGTGGGTCGGCCACTACCCTTGGGGAAATCCCGAATGTGCTTTCGAGAGCCGATATCACCATTTCATCCACGGCCTCTCAGTTGCCCATTCTTGGCAAAGGTGCGGTAGAACAAGCCCTCAAGGCGCGGAAGCACCGACCGATGGCAATGATTGATATTGCCGTACCCAGAGATATTGAATCTCAAGTGGGCGAGCTGTCCGATGTTTTTCTGTACACGGTTGATGACCTGGCCGAAATAATTGATCGCGGTATGCAGGCGCGACGCCAGGCAGCGGAGAAAGCCGAGCATATCATCGACCATCAGGCCAACTCGTTTATGCGTAAAATGCGCGGCCTGGATGCCGGAAGTACCATTGCAGAGATTCGAGCCAACACTGGTGAGCTGCAACAACAGGTGTTGGAAAACGCGCTGGCATTAATTGCGAAAGGCGAATCACCTGAGAAAGCGTTACAATACTTCGCGCACACATTCACCAACAAACTGCTGCACACACCATCAACACAACTACGAAGCGCTGGTGAATCAGGTGATCAACAATTGATTCAGGCCACCCGACAGCTGTTCGATCTAAAAACTGATCAAAACAACGATAAACCCAAGTAGAAAACCGTGAAAGCCTCAATCAAGTTAAAACTGGAAGCCCTCAGCGAGCGGCACGAAGAGATCGGCGCCCTGCTTGGCGAACCAGAAATTATCTCTGACCAAAATCGCTTCAGAGAATTATCAAAAGAATACGCACAGCTCGAGCCGGTGGTAAAAACGCATACCCGGTTCCAGTCAGCCAGCGCCGATCTGGACAGCGCTCGAGAAATGGCTGATGACCCTGATCCCGAAATGCGTGAAATGGCGCGTGATGAAATCAGCGCGGCAGAATCACAGATCGAATCACTAGAGCTCGAACTTCAAAAACTGCTGCTGCCACGTGACCCGCGTGATGAAAACAATGTATTTCTGGAAATACGTGCAGGCACGGGCGGAGACGAAGCAGCAATTTTCGCCGGCGATCTATTCAAGATGTATACACGCTATGCAGAATCACAACGCTGGAATGTAGAGTTAATCAACGAACGCGATGGCGAACACGGCGGTTACAAGGAAGTAGTGGCCAGATTAGAAGGCAATGGGGTTTTCTCAAGGCTTAAGTTTGAATCCGGCGCACATCGCGTACAACGTGTTCCAGAGACCGAGTCTCAGGGCCGGGTGCATACCTCTGCCGCAACCGTAGCCATATTACCCGAAGCTGAAGAACTGGAGGAGGTCACCATCAACCCTTCAGATTTACGCGTCGATACCTTCCGGGCCAGCGGGGCTGGCGGACAGCATATTAACAAAACAGACTCTGCAATTCGCCTCACTCACTTACCTACAGGAATTGTCGTGGAGTGTCAGGACCAGCGCTCACAACATAAAAACCGGGCGCGAGCGATGTCACTGCTTCAGGCGCGACTTGCCAATGATGAGATTGACAAACAACATGCAGAACAATCAGAGTCACGTCGTCTACAAGTAGGCAGTGGTGATCGATCAGAAAGAATTCGTACTTACAACTTTCCGCAAGGCCGGGTTACTGATCACCGAATCAACCTGACACTTTATAAGCTTGATGAAATCGTCAATGGTTCGCTTGAACAGGTTATTGATCCGCTGTTAGCAGAGCACCAGGCAGATATGCTGGCCGAACTGGGGGATGATTAATCCATCGGTACAAGTAACAACATCAGCCAAACATCATCTATTGCAGATCTATTGAGTACAGCACACAAGCTACTGGCTCAATCCTCCGACACTGCACGCCTTGATGCCGAGGTCCTGCTGTCTCACTGTCTGCGTAAAGACCGTGCCTATCTTTACACATGGCCAGAGCGAGAAATCGATGAGAGTATGCATCAGCAGTTTACCCATCTGGTATCAGAAAGAGCGCAAGGCGTACCGCTGGCCTATTTGACCGGTGAGCGTGAATTCTGGTCACTGACATTCAAAGTGACGCGTGACACCCTGATACCACGACCTGAAACTGAATTAATTGTACAACTAACGCTGGACCTGCTTGCAGTAACCACTGGACCGGTGATTGATCTGGGTACCGGATCAGGAGCGATAGCCATTAGCCTGGCCAGTGAATGCCCGCAGCTCACCATTGATGCCGTCGATAACAGTGCAGCGGCACTTGAAGTGGCCCGCCACAATGCAGCTCACCACGGTGTTAACGTTCATTTCATCGAGTCAGACTGGTTTAAAAACATCACGCGCAAGGGCTACCAGATCATTGTGTCAAACCCGCCTTACATTGATACAAGCGACCCACACTTGCTTCAAGGTGGATTACCCTATGAACCACTTGCCGCTTTGCAAGCACCTGACGCAGGAATGGCTGCTATAAATGCCATTGTGGCCAATGTAAGTAGTTATGCCGCAGCTGGCGGCTGGTGTCTGATTGAACACGGATATCAACAAGCAACACTGGTCAGGGAAAGTTTCAAAGCTGCCGGGCTGAAACGTATTCGCACAGAGCAGGACATCGAATACCGAGACCGAGTTACCCTGGGGCAACTGCCGGCTTAACCCGCAAGATCTTTAATGCAATTCTCAACGGTAACCCGTGGTTGTTTTCAATATGAATACAAACGAAATCACACCTGAAAACACCTATGCAGCCATTGACCTTGGCTCTAACAGCTTTCACATGGCTGTAGCCGGAGCCACAGGCTCACACTTGCAAATGATCGATAAAGTACGTCGGCCGGTGAGGCTGGGCTCCGGGCTAGATAAAAACAATAATATTACCACCGAGACTCTTGATCGGGCTTTGGAATGCCTGGCTTTGTTCCAGCATCGTCTGCGAGGTGTTCCCAGAGATCAGATTCGTGCAGTCGGCACCAACACTATGCGCCGAGCACGTAACTCGGAAAAACTAAATCTTGCAGCGCAGCAGCTGCTGGGCATTCCAATTGAAATAATTTCAGGTCGTGAGGAAGCACGATTAATCTATACGGGCGTCACCTACGGACTTCGCGACAAAAAGAAAAGACTCGTCATTGATATAGGTGGCGGCAGCACTGAGTTTATTGCCGGACAGGGCATTGAACCAAAAGTAATGGAAAGCGTGAATATGGGTTGTGTGAGCGCCAACCAGAGATGGTTTTCAGGCAAAGATTTAAATCTGCCAAAACAATTCGAAAAAGCCATCAAGCAAGCGCAGGTGGAAACTCGACCACTGACAAGTGAATACCTTGGATACGGATGGGAACACTGCATTGGTTCGTCAGGCACCATCAAAGCTGCGGAACGCATTCTAACCGGGCTGGGGTTTTCGAAGAGCGGTATCAATCACGACCACCTGCAACAAGCTGTCAATCTTATTGGCACTGAAGGGCTTGAAGTAATAAGCCATATAGAATCAATCAGCGCTGATCGCCATACGGTTATCCTTGGCGGACTCTCTGTATTACTCGCTACATTCAGATCACTCGACATTGAATCGATGACGGTATCACACAGTGCGTTGCGTGAAGGGGTTATTGTAGATTTAGCCGGCGATACCCTTAACGAGCATGTTCGCCATAGTGCAGTCCGGGAAATGCAGCGACGATTTCAAATTGATATTGATCAGGCTCATCGAGTCAGTACCACGGCCAACGCCTTCTACCAAAGCGTCAGAAAACCCTGGAACCTGGGCAAGAAAGCAGACGCCAGCACACTACTCTGGGCCACTGAGTTACATGAAATCGGACTGTCAGTATCCCATGCGCAATATCATAAGCATGGCGACTACTTATTGCGTCACGCAGATATGCTGGGGTTTTCACGCAAAGACCAGGCAATCCTTGCATCTCTGGTGCGCAATCATCGGCGAAAAATCACCCTTGATGTAGCTGGCACAATGCCTGAGAACGAACAACAACGTTATCACTATTTGCTCAGTATTCTAAGGTTGGCAGTACTATTTCATCGCACCCGTGGATCCGGCCTTTTACCTGCTATAGAAGTGACTGCTAAAGAAGATGCCCTCACCCTGGGCATCGCGAATCAGTGGCTTGCTGACAACCCCCTCACCGATACCGATCTACAAGATGAAATAAAACGGCTCAACACGCTAAACATTACGCTGCTCATAGATCGCTTGCAGATATAGTTACAAACCAAAAAATGCCGTAAACAGTATTACAAATTGAGGCACAGCCACAGCTAACCAGACGAGTTACCCCGAAGCACTTCACACATCCTGATAAGCGCATCCAGATCCGACTGAAATTTTTCACCGACATCATGCGGCTGGCGCGGGGTAAGCTGAATAAGCTGTGAACCCACGGATTCCAAAGATACAGGGTCAATGCCCGTCAGATGGGTTCGCACCTCGGCGGTAAACGCATCGACTAGCGCTGCGTGATCATCGGACTGCACGTGTACTCGATTGGTAAATTTTTCATCATCGGGAAATACAACATTGTTCTGATTCAGTACATATCCTATTGCTGCAGTCACTGTTGTGGGCCTGGCACAAAACTGCAACAGTGGTGCTTCACAGTGTATTAGAGTCACGGTCCACATTGACTGATTGTGCTTTCTTTTGGTTTTATTCAGTGTGAATTTATGTCGGTCTTCCGGAAAAGCTGCGAATTGCTCTACCTGATATCCGCTGTACTGTCCGCGATAAATATTATTCGCATGAAGTTTCTCTAACACCAGCGACAAATCATAGGGAGGTTCTCTCAAATCGGACTTACCATAATCGGTAAAGTTGTTTTGCTTGTAAAACTTCTTAACCAAAAACGGAGCTCTGACCGTCAGCCAAATACCATAGAAAATAATCGCGGCAAACAGTGCCAACCAAAACTGATCTGCGTATTGTTCAAACATGAGCAACTATAATGAGGGATCGGCTGACGCCAGTTGACGAATACAAAATGAGTATATCCTGAGATTATGCGAAAGATTAATGCTGTGAATTGTCGGTGTATGATAGTGGTTCTGCGGCAACACCGATATACCCGTGCAGTCGTATCAACCTAATATATGCACGAATATCGGCACATCCAACATTGCGGCAAACCACACACCACGAAAAGAAAACAATTTAGAGAATATTCTAAAGACAGGCGGCATGAACAATCCACCATACCACCTCACACAACGAAATCACCTGAGCATCAGCTAACTTCTTCCTCTGAGTAGCTCTCAATCGGTGGACACGTACAGATAAGATGCTTATCACCGTGCACGTTATCTACACGCCCTACCGGTGACCAGTATTTATTCTCATCAACGGCCAATTCCATTGGAAACGCTGCTTGCTCCCGAGAATACGGATGCTCCCAGACATCGCCAATGACATTTCTTGCGGTGTGAGGTGCATTACATAGTGGATTATCGTCTGCGGGTACTCGACCAGCAACAACTTCTTCGTACTCTCGATAGATACCCGCCATGGCATCGCAAAAGCGATCAATCTCTCGTAACGGTTCACTTTCTGTGGGCTCAATCATCAGCGTGCCCGCCACCGGAAATGACATGGTGGGCGCGTGAAAGCCAAAATCAATCAAACGCTTGGCTATGTCCTCCACGGTAACACCACCGTTATCCTTCAGCACTCGAGTATCAAGTATGCACTCATGTGCCACATAACCGTTTTGCCCTTTGTAAAGCACCTGATAATTTTTTCCAAGCTTAGCGGCAATATAATTCGCACTTAAAATAGCACTGCGGGTTGCATGCCTGAGCCCGTCCGGCCCCATCAATTTGATATACATCCAGGTGATCGTCAGGATCAGTGCACTCCCCCATGGCGCAGCGCTTACGACTCCTTCTGACTCGCCAGTTTGTCGGTGCCCTGGTAGAAATGGCGCCAGATGCGCACCAACACCAATCGGCCCAACACCCGGACCACCGCCACCATGAGGTATACAAAAAGTTTTATGTAAATTCAGATGTGATACATCACCGCCGAATTTACCCGGCTGCGCCACGCCAACCATGGCATTCAAATTTGCACCATCAATGTAAACCTGCCCGCCGGCCTGATGGACTAACTCACAGACTTCAGAGACCCGGGCTTCAAAGACCCCGTGGGTAGACGGATAAGTAATCATGATGGCGCCGACGGTCCCCTCATGCTTCGCAATCTTGGCGTTAAGATCTTCAATATCTACATTACCGTTATCATCACAAGCCACGACGACCACTCGCATACCACACATTTGCGCACTGGCAGGGTTAGTTCCGTGTGCGCTTTGCGGTATCAGGCAAACATCACGCTGCATGTCTCCGCGACTTTCGTGGTAGCGTTTAATGGCTAATAACCCTGCGTATTCGCCCTGGCTGCCCGCGTTAGGTTGTACCGATACTGCATCGTATCCTGTACACGCACACAGCATGGATTCGATATCTTCGATCAAACTGGCATATCCACGCGCCTGGTGAGAAGGTGCAAATGGGTGGATATCACTGAACTGAGGCCATGTCACCGCCGCCATCTCTGCAGCCGCATTCAGCTTCATGGTACAGGAGCCCAGTGGAATCATTGCTCGATTAAGAGCGATATCACGATCTGCCAGAGCCTGCATATACCGCATCATTTCGGTTTCAGTCTGATAATCATGAAATACCGTTTGCGACATAAATTCTGTTTCACGATGCAGCGCCGCTGATAATTTTGGTGCGTTATAAGACAACAGCTGCTGCTCTGACACCTGTACACCAAATACTCCAAGCAACGTTAAAACATCTTGAGGATCGCAGATTTCGTCCAGTGAAATTCCTGCCGTGTTCTTATCAACAAAGCGAATGTTAATCCCGCTCTTTTCCGCTGTTTTAACCATCGCATCTGCGCTATCTACTGTCACAGTAAACGTATCAAAGGATTCAGCATCAGCGATGGAGAATCCGGCCAGCTGCAATTGCTCTTTTGCAAACGCCGACAAACGTCTAACTCTTTGTGCAATAGAGCGCAGTCCTGCGGGTCCGTGATAAATCGCATAAAAAGTTGCAATGATTGCTAACAGGGCTTGCGCGGTACAAATATTCGAGGTGGCTTTTTCGCGACGAATATGCTGCTCCCGTGTTTGCAGCGCCAAACGATAAGCCGGGTTTCCATGGCTATCAACCGAAAGCCCGACCAGCCGACCAGGCATACTGCGTTTGTGTTTATCGGAGGTAGCAAAAAAGGCTGCGTGTGGTCCGCCAAAACCCATAGGCACACCAAACCGCTGCGCACTACCAACAGCGATATCAACCCCGATTTCACCTGGTGGTTTTATCAGGGTGAGCGCCAGTAAATCTGTTGCCATAATCACCATCACACCCGCCGCATGTGCTTTTTCAACCAGACCGGCATAATCGCGCAGAACACCATGGGTATCGGGACACTGAAGCAGCAGTGCGAAATCGTTTTCAGTAAATTCAATCGGCTGATCTTCATCAACTGATTGCACCTCGATAGACAATGGCGCTGCTCTTGTGTGCACGACATCTATTGTCTGTGGATGGCAATGAGATGACACCAAAATTCTCTGACGCTTACCGCGCATCGCACGATGACACATCGTCATCGCTTCAGCGGCAGCTGTCGCCTCATCAAGCATTGACGCATTGGCGATTGGCAAGCCTGTTAGCTCGGCAACCATGGTTTGAAAGTTAAACAGCACTTCCAGACGCCCTTGCGATATTTCAGGTTGATAGGGTGTGTAAGCGGTGTACCAGGCAGGGTTTTCCAATACATTACGCTGCACCACCGGCGGCGTGAACGTACCGTAGTAGCCCTGGCCGATCATCGATCGAAGCACCGTGTTCTGATCACCGATAGCTTTCAGTTGCGCCAGGGCTTCACGCTCGCTGACTGCTTCCGGCAGCGTTAACGGGTCTTCATTCTGAATACCGTCAGGCACCACCTGATTAATCAGATCATCGAAGGAGCTCGCGCCAATTTCATCCAGCATTTTATTAATATCAGTTTTTGTTAAACCGATATGGCGCTCTTGAAACAAGCGTTCCTGATGATTCATCCGGATCTCCGTCGAAATATTCGTTTTGCAGGCAATTGAATTTTACGCAGCACTGGAAAGCTTCAACTTTCCTCTGAACCCACAAAACCGCGATAAGCTTCGTAATCCATTAACTGTTCAATTTGAGTTCCATCCGCAGGATTCATTTTATACAACCAACCCTTGCCGTACGGATCGGTATTCACCAACTCAGGTTCATCAGCCAGTTCACCGTTGCTGTCAGCAATAGCTCCGTCGACAGGCGCATAAATATCAGAGGCCGCCTTAACGGACTCAACCACCGCAACCGCCGCTTCGGCTTCTACGTCCGCATCGATTTCCGGTGTTTCAACAAACACAAGATCACCCAGCTGTTCTTGTGCATGATCAGTGATACCCACTGTTATTGTTCCATCGTCTTCCAGTCGCACCCACTCATGGGACTGGGTGTATCTGAGGTCTTCTGGTACGTTCATGATTTTTCCTTACGCATTTTATTAGTAATTAACTCTCTGACTGACTGTTGTTATGTCACAGGCCGTCCGTTACGCACAAACACCCTTTTGACCAGGCGCACGGGCAATCTGTTACGCCTTATTTGTACTTCACAATCACCCACCTGATCAGCTTTCACTCGTGCAAAGGCGATCGACTGCTTTAGACTCGGCGAATGAGTGCCGCTGGTGATCACACCAATTTCCGCATCCTCTTTATACAACAACTGACCACCACGCAGAACGCCCTTTCCATCCAGTACGAATCCGACCAGTTGGTGCGATGGACCGGCTGATCTCTGTACTTCCAGTGCGCTTCGGCCAATAAAATCCCGACTGTCAGGCTCAAAGGCAACGGTCCAGGCAAGGCCGGAGGTCAGCGGTGAGTCATCCTCGGACATATCCGTGCCGTAAAGATTCATCCCCGCCTCCAGTCGCAGTGTATCCCGTGCACCCAAACCACAGGGAGTTACCCCCGACTCGAGCAATGACTGCCAAAGTTGTTCAGCCTGCGCTGACGGCAACGCGATCTCATAACCATCTTCTCCGGTATACCCGGTGGCAGCAATGAACCAGTCGTCAATACACACCGCTTCATAGCGACCAAGACTTCGACTGGCAGCTGCCATTTCCGGCGTCATCACCTCATGCACCTTGTCTGTCGCTGCCGGTCCCTGAACCGCGATCATGGCAAGATCGGGTTGCTCGGTAATAGTGGTTTCAAAATCTGCGGCCTGAGCATTAATCCAGGTCAGATCTTTTTCGCGGGTGGCGGCATTCACGACCAGTCGATAATTGGTTTCACTGAAGTGATAGACAATCAGATCATCAATAATCCCCCCTTCATGATTGAGCATACAGCTATACAAAGCCGCGCCTTGTTTTTGCAAACCAGCCACATCATTGGATAGTAGATGCTGCAGGAAATCTTTAGCCCGGGCACCCGCAACATCGACAATGGTCATGTGAGAAACATCAAACATGCCCGCTTTTTCACGTACAGCGATATGCTCGTCTGCGAGCGAGCCGTAGTGAACCGGTAATTGCCACCCGGCAAAGTCAACCATCTTTCCACCAGACTTTACATGGCTGTCATAGAGTACAGTTTTTTGCATTAGTGTCTGTCCAGAGCTAGTTGTTGTTAGATACGCTGCGGGTCTGATTAGAGCTTAAATAGCGGTAAGCCCATTGATTGTAGCCTTCTTCACCGCGGTACCACAGAACCTCCTGACCCGGCCGCTCCTGATAATCCCAACGCGGTGCCAGGCCTTTTTTTATTGCGCTGATCAGCAATTGCCTGCGCGCCTGACTCAAAAGAATATCTTTTGTGAGCTGTGGTTCATTCCAGTGTGCATCAATTTGATCTAAAAATTGTTTCACTGTATCGGCGTAGCGTGGCTCACCTGCTCTGTTTATAAGTTCCTGCCTGTCGTCTGCAAGATTAAATAACAAATCATCGTCAGCCACAGAGCTTATAAATTTAAAATCACCGCGGCGGATCATAAAAATGGGAGCTGGCGTTGTTTCGCTTAAATACTCGGCATAGACTGCACGATTCAGATTGGGGTGTTGGCAAAATTCCATTATGTTTTCACCGTCGAGCGGTTCCACATTATCACTCCAGCCAGCGCCCTGCGCCAGACTACAAAAGGTGGGTAGTAAATCAACCAGTGACACAGGCGTGGCTACTCTCTGTGCTTTGTAACGAGAAGGCGCGCAGATCAACAACGGTATTCGCATCGCAGGTTCGAAAAAGGTTTTCTTAAACCACATTCCGCGCTCGCCCAGCATCTCTCCATGATCTGATGTAAATACGATAATAGTATTATCCGCCTGACCAGAGGCTTGCAGCGCTGCTCGCAACTCACCCACACAATCATCGATATAACTCACTGAGCCGTAATAGGCGTGCCTTGCCCGTGCGATATCGGCTGGATCAAATTCAAAGTCCAGCATACTGTGCTGAGCAAGTATCCGCTGCGAGTGAGTATCGTGCATTGCAGCAGGCATTGGACCGGTTTGCGGAGCGGGAATATCACTATCGTTGTATAGATCCCAGTGTTCCTGTTTGCATAAATAAGGATCATGAGGGTGTGTAAACGAAACCTGCAAAAAAAACGGCCGATCATCCGTGCTTCGGGCGATATCAAATAGTTTTTGAATTGCTTTAAATTTCACCTCGTCGTCGTAATCTATTTGCACACTACGCGCACATATCCCGGACACTGTCACACCGGTTGTATCACTGGTATCTCGCTGGCCTTCATCTGCCCAGTTAGGCGCCCAACTGAAATCCGCCGGGTAGATATCAGCGGTTAGGCGTTCCTCGAAACCGTGCAATTGATCAGGACCAACAAAATGCATTTTACCCGACAGACAGGTTTGATATCCCATGTCTCGTAAATAATGTGCATAGGTCGGAACTGATGCCGGAAATTCAACAGCGTTATCATAAGCGGCAATTCTGGAGGCGAGCTGACCACTGGCCATTGAATAGCGGGACGGCGCACACAGCGGGAAATTACAATAAGCTTGTTCAAACACAACGCCTGTGTTGGCTAGCTGGTCAAGGTGGGGGGTATGGCAAAATGTGTTGCCATAGGCTTGCAATGCAAACGCGGTTAACTGATCCGTTTGTATAAACAGAATGTTCGGTTTATTCATCGTAATGGCATGCTCTGGCAGGTCCTCCCGTAGCCATATATCGTACCCTATCGACACAGACGACACAGTTTTTCACGACACCATGAACGAGGATTGAGTGGGCTGGTTCTAGTCCATCAGGGCCAGAAGTCTCAATATTGTCAGGGCGGCCCGCTGGCACCTCCGGCGCTGCAAGGCACCGTACGGAATTTCTACCCGTGCCTCAGCCGAAGTTTTGCCGATCTGACCTTATCTCAAGCCGAAACTCTTACATCAGCGACCCTGACTATTAGGAAATTGCGACATAGCGACCACTATTACTCATAATAATCAATGACTTATAAATTACGCCCATTCTTCGTGTTAGACTTCTATCCAGTAGACTCTCCTGACGTACGCGAGAAGCATATGTGTGAGGTCATATCCACACGAAGGGACAATGGATTCTGTCCGATCTACTCAAAAATTCAAAAAATCCAAGCTACCGGAGGTGTTGCCCATGAAAAAACCGACTAATCCCGACCAGAATACTGGCTTGACCAGTTATCACGATCTCTCCCAAAAAGACAAAGAACTAGTTGAATCTGCAGTCAAAAATGGCCACTCACGTCGCCATGTTTTAAAACTGATGGCAGCGACTGGCGTCACTTTCGCCACTGCACAAAATCTACTTAGCACCGGCGGCGCCGCGATGGCAGCCACACCTAAAAAAGGTGGATCACTGGTGATGTCATCCAACCTGCATGGCCCGGACGACCAGCTGGACCCGGCGTTGTTTACTTCTACTATCGACTACACGCGCGGCCGCGCCACCTATAACAGTCTGATACAGCACGCCAATGATTTGAGTCCACAGCCGGAACTGGCCGAAGAATTCGCACCTAATGCTGATGGTTCTGAATGGAAATTCAAAATTCGCAAAGGGGTTAATTTCCACGATGGCTCAAAGCTAACCGCAGATGATGTTGTCTATTCCATGCGTAGACATGCCGGTGATGATTCGCAGTCGGTGATCAAGTCAATTATGGCCACCGTAAAAGAATGGAAAAAAGACGGCGAATATGAAGTCACGGCTGTGATGGATGGTCCAAACGCTGATCTGCCTGTGCTGCTCGGGTTGTTCCAAACCAAAATCGTTAAAAACGGCACAACTGGCGAAGGCAATGGAACCGGCCCATTCAAAATGGAGTCTTTCGAACCCGGTGTAAAATCTGTGCACGTTCGTAACGAAGACTACTGGCGTGAAGGCGCTAACCTTGATGCATGTGAAATCACAGCGATCACTGACCCGGTTGCCCGCGCTAACGCACTGATCGCCGGTGATGTTCAACTGGCCACACAAATTGATCCCAAGGCAATCAGGCTGGTTGATGAAGCAGACGGCGTTGAGATTGTTTCAATTCCCGCCGGTCTCTATATGGGTATTTGTGCGCTTAAAAACGCATCACCCGGTGAAAACGACGACTTCGTAAAAGGACTTCAATACATCCAGGACAGAGAACGTATTGTTACAAAAATCCTGAAGGGCCACGGTACTGTCGGTAACGACCAGCCAATCATGAGCGCACACGGTGCAGATTTCTGCAGAGAGCTTCCTCAGCGCGAGTACGATCCAGACAAAGCAAAGTTCCACTTCAATAAAGCCGGAATCAAATCAGCTGAGCTATTTGTCGCACCTGTAGTGGCCGGTGTTGAAGATGCCTGCTTACTTGCCCAGGCAAACTGCGCAAAGATCGGTTTTGATCTCAAAATCAAACGTGTTCCCACTGACGGTTACTGGGGCGCAGTCTGGATGAAAGAACCACTGAACGTCGTGACCTGGAACATGCGTCCCACCGCTAACTCGCAGATGGCCATTCAGTTTGCACCAGGGGCAAAGTGGAATGACACTTACTGGCACAATGATCGGATGGGTGAGCTGCTGAAATCTTCTCTGTCAGAACTTGATCCGGTTAAGCGCCACGAGATGTACTGCGAAATGCAAACACTGATTCACAACAACAGCGGTATGGTTATCCCCGCTCATGTGAATATCCTTGATGGTAAAGCCACCAATGTGATGGGCATGCCAACAATACCTTTGGGTCAGCTTGGTGGATGTGAATGGCCAGAGTTCTGCTGGCTGGATTCGTAGAACGGTTGTCACCCTTAACTCATATTAAGGACTGACAATACAGGCCTGCCCGGTCAGGGCGGGCCTTTTTTTTGACTCTCTTTAAATCCGGCTAGCCCCGTCTACCGAATTGAATATCACTTTTACAGCCAGGGTAGTTGCACTACTCACCGAGTGAATCATTCCAATGACTAATCGGTTTACCAACTGAAACCAACCGGAACTCAACGGAAACTTAGCCCATGATGTTGAAGATGGTGTTGCGTCGACTTGGCATAGGCGTCATTACGCTTCTGGTGGTATCTGTACTGGTATTTATAGGCACCAGTATTTTACCCGGCGATGTTGCGCAAATAATTCTTGGTCAGGGCGCCACCCCCGAAACGCTTGCTGCGCTGCGTCGAGAGCTTGGTCTCGATCAACCAGCGGTGGTGCGTTACTTTCAATGGCTGGGCGACCTGTTTACGGGTGATCTGGGTACCTCAAAGGCAGGTGGCGCCAGCATCTCCAGTTTAATCGCCGGACGCATGGGCAACACCATGGTAATGGCAGGTATAGTGGCGGCAATTTCAATACCGATGTCCATCTGCCTTGGTCTGTACGCCGCAATGCATCCGGGAAGCTGGCTTGATCGCATCGTCACGTTTGGCACTCTGAGCCTGATCTCTGTACCTGAATTTTTTATCGCAACATTCATGGTGCTGATTCTGGCGGTTAAAATGCGCTGGTTACCCGCAGTTGCCTATATGAACGGCACCGAAACAGGTTTGGAATGGATAAGAGCCATGGCCATGCCAATCATCACCCTGGTGATTGTGGTTTCTGCACAAATGATACGAATGACCCGAGCCGGAATTCTCAATGTCATGAGTTCCCCTTACATAGAGATGGCTATCCTGAAGGGCATACCACGCAAACGGATTATTCTTCGCCATGCCTTGTTCAATGCTATTGGGCCAATCGTTAACGTTATCGCACTCAACCTGGCTTACCTGGTCAGCGGGGTAGTGATTGTTGAAACCATCTTTGCCTATCCCGGCCTGGCCAAGCTAATGATCGATGGAGTACAAACCCGTGATCTGCCATTGGTACAGGCTTGTGCAATAATTTTTTGTGCGGTCTATGTAGTACTAATTCTAATTTCAGATATCGCATCAATCTTATCGAACCCGCGCCTGCGCCATCCTAAATAAATGGCATGCCGTTGATAAACGTCACACCAGTAAGCCTGCCATTAAAGTAGAAATAAATTATGAATCAGCTTAACCCGGACACCGACACACTAGAGATCGATAAATTCGATGAACTACCAGATGCTCCTCCGCGTCGCCGACTAAAACTTTCATGGGTGGGAATGCTGTCCGCTCTGGTGGTGTTTTTTTGGGTGGTTATGATTATCATCGGCCCGTCCATCGCACCATTCCATCAAATGGATTTTGCAGGCGATGACGGCTGGATGGGAAGTTCTGCTGAATTTCTACTAGGCACGGATCATCTTGGACGCGATACCTTATCCAGAATACTGTGGGGCGCACGAACCACTATTGGGATAGCGCTACTCGCTACACTTGGCGCTTATTTTATTGGCATTACCCTTGGCATTGCGGCTGCGATTAAAGGAGGTTGGTCCGATATGATTGTCAGTCGTATTAATGACGCTATTCTCTCGATGCCCAGCATCATGCTTGGACTGATTGCCATCGCTGCACTGGGCTCGTCAATACCCATATTAATAGGCATAGCATCGATTATTTACGCCTCCAGTGTATTCAGAATTGCAAGAGCACTGGCACTGGATATCATGGTGCAGGATTTTGTAGAGGCTGCCAAAGCCCGTGGAGAAGGCATCTGGTGGATTATCACTCATGAAATATTACCTAATGCAGCAATGCCACTGGCAACCGATTTTGGTTTGCGATTAGTTTTCGTAGTGCTGTTTATTTCAAGCCTTAGCTTTTTGGGGCTTGGCGTTCAGCCACCAACAGCGGACTGGGGCAGCATGGTGCGTGAAAATCTGCAGGGTTTATCTTATGGCTCTTATGCCTCTATATGGCCAGCCCTTGCCATTGCCTCATTCACCATCGCTGTTAATCTGATTGTCGATGATGTTTCCGCCGAGTCCGGCGGAAGCCTCGCCGGCAAAATGCTGTAGGAGCCGATCAATGAATAGCGAAGAAAAACTACTTGAAGTTAAAAACCTGAAAATCGAGGCCAAACGCGACGACGGAACGCCCATACCGATTGTTAAGGAAGTCAGCTTCACGGTTCACAAAGGTGAGGTAGTGGCTTTAATTGGTGAATCCGGCTCAGGCAAAACAACGATCTCTCTTTCATCACTGGCCTATACCAAACCCGGCCTGGAAATCACCGGCGGTGAAATCCTCCTGGGAGGTGAAGATATTCTCACCATGGAGCCCGAGCAACAACGTGCGTTGCGAGGACAAAGAGTGGCATATCTTGCACAAAGTGCTGCAGCCACCTTTAACCCGGCTATTACGATTGGCGAACAGGTTACCGAATCATCAGTGTTACACGGCGTACTGAGTCAGGAAGATGCAACTGCTCGCGCTGAACGCCTTTACCACGCACTGGAATTACCCGACCCGGACCGCATAGGTCACCGCTACCCACACCAGGTCTCTGGTGGACAGCTACAACGATTAATGGCTGCAATGGCCTTGTGCGGAAAGCCTGACTTAATGGTACTGGACGAGCCAACCACCGCACTGGATGTCACCACCCAAATAGAGGTACTCAATGCGTTCAAGAAAGTGATTCGTGAAGAAAACTCCGCGGCAATCTATGTCACACATGACCTCGCAGTAGTGGCACAAATCGCCGATTACATTGTTGTGTTATACAGCGGTGAAGTAATGGAGCACGGGCCCGTTGACCAGATTGTCAACAACCCGCAGCACGCCTACACAAAAAAACTGATGGAAGCGGTGCGACCTAAACCAATAGCGGGTCTGGGCAGCGCTGTACTCGACGAACACCAAAGAGATATAGCAGCACTCAAGGTACAGGACCTCTCTGCCGGCTATGGCAAAGTCAAGAACGGAGAACCTGCTATCACCGTGTTGCGTGATATCAATATGCAAGTCAGGAACGGCCACGTCGTCGGCATCATCGGCGAATCCGGCTGTGGTAAATCAACCCTGGCCAGAGTGATGGCCGGACTGCTGCCCCAATCGAAGGGCACTATTAATCTTGATGGCAACAAGCTGGAAGGCGATTTACATGACCGATCACTTGATGAACTGCGCAAAGTGCAATTCGTATTTCAAATGGCAGACACCGCACTAAACCCCAAACAACGTATCGGCGATATTATTGGCCGTCCAATTCAGTTTTATCAGGGGATTAAAGGCAAGGAACGCCACCAGAAAGTGGTTGAGATTCTGGATATGGTAGAACTTCCCGCAGAGTTTGCGACCCGCTATCCGTCTGAGCTATCCGGCGGGCAAAAACAGCGAATAAACCTCGCCCGCTCTCTGGCCGCCAATCCCGAAGTGTTATTATGCGATGAGGTAACTTCGGCACTTGACAGCATTGTTGGTGCAAATGTTATTAAATTACTGAACAATCTAAAAAATAAAATCGGCGTGAGCTTCGTATTCATCAGTCATGACCTATCCACTGTTGCTTCATTCGCCGATGAAATAGTAGTGCTCTACGCCGGACGGGTTGTAGAACAAGGCCCAACGGATGAAGTCTTGACTCCACCCTATCATCCTTATACCCGATTGCTTATCGCCTCTGTGCCCGAGTTAAGGGTGGGCTGGCTGGAAGACACCATTGAACTTCGCGAGATGGCTACCAGTATCTCGATGGGTGTTGAAATCGTTGATGTGGGCTGTCCGTTCTTCAATCGTTGCCCGCTGGCGATCGATGGCACATGCAACAAGGAAGACGCACCTGTAAGAAACCTGGAAGACGGACACCAAATAAGCTGCCACCGCACCATTGACGAGCTAACCCAGGCGTCTATTGATGCGAAAAAATTTATCGCTTATGCAAATAGTGACAGCAGGCCGTCGCCGTAGGTTTTTTAACTTTATGTTTGAAAGACGAAAAATACACAGTCAACCACAACAACTGCCACCAGTGCGCTTACCAATGATGGTGCGAACCTGAGAGACATCTAACGAGAATTTTTGGGCTATCCTTTGCAAGCTGGTGCGCTGATATTTGTACAGCATCAGCATATGATAGATATCTTCATTGGTAATCGGCTTTTTATTATCCTTACGATAATACGTGCGCTGATTTCTGCCAGTCATTTTTCATCTCTTTGATAGGTTGCTTTCGGGCTGCTATCAATTACAAAGTAAAGTCGGTAAGCTCTTCGCGGGTAGGACCATTGCGCCCACCCCCTGATCGAGTACATTTCAGCGTAGCTGCAGCATTGGCAAAGATTATAGCGTCATGCTCTGATTGCCTTTCACTCAAGGCAAGTACAAATGCACCATGCCATACATCGCCTGCGCCCAGCGTATCGACAACCTCAACTTCTTTAGCGGGCACATTGATGGCGTTTCCATCCACCATATAGAACACTCCTGCACCACCATCGGTGACACAAACCCAGCCATCAAGCCTGCAAGAAGCTTGCTGCAATCCGCTGATGAGATCCGCCTCACCGGTGTACTCGTTTAACCCCTGCCGTGAAAATGCGATATGTGAAGCCTCCGCCAGTGCATCCAGGTGTACCGGCGCTTCTGCATCCAACACTCCAGGTACACCAAGCTGTCGAGCCAGTCTTAACGATGCCACGGTGCCCGCCTTCCATCGCGTATCAGCAAGCACAGCATCAACGCACAGATCACTGATGAAATCAGTCTGATCAGAAAGCCTGGCTCCCCGGTAGTTAACTATTTGCCGCTCCCCCTGACGGTCAACCAAAACAGATGAAAACGAGGATCGTGCATTTTCTGTCCTTTGTATCAGAGAGCAATCAACGGATTCAGCACTAAGCTCATCGACAATGAGTTTTCCAAAAAGGTCATCCCCGACCCGTGCAGCCAATATCGCCTGCCCACCCAACCGGGACACAGCGACTGCCGCATTAGCGGCGCCGCCGCCGCCCACCATACCAGCCTGTTGCGCTATATATTTTTCCGCCGAGCGAGGCATTGCTTCAACTTCGAACAAAAAATCCACAACAGCCAGACCACAAACAAGTATTTTTTTCAAACCAGGTAATTCCGTTTGAACAGTGAGCAGAATATTGAGGAATATTATATCGCTGAACGAACTGCCCTGGAAATTCGCAATGCAGGTACGAAAAAGTATTATCCAGCAGGCCGGCTCATCAGACTTACCGGCAGAGACCGCATAGATCTCGAGCGACTACTGTTGATCGTCCCGTTCACGTTTCAATGTCTGCCCTGTAAATAGTCATTTTTTTGAAGGCTTTCAACCATCTCAGTTACGCTTACTGCAACCTGAAATTCGGTGTAAACTCAAACTTTACTGACTGAAATAACATTCGATGCTGCGACTGGAAGATCCGCCACTACTGCGAGGCGAAGGCCACTACACTGATGATTTCCAACGCGACAATCAGCTGGTCATGGTGGTATTCCGCTCACCGGTAGCACATGCCAACATCACCAGATTAAACGTCGATGCCGCACGAGCATTGCCAAATATCGCCTGCGTGCTCACCGCGGACGACCCGGAAGTACAGGCTTTACTGCCAATGAACTGTCGGGCCGAGATCACCAGCATCGATGGCAGCGCTCTGCAAGAGCCTGATCGCCCTGTGCTCGCCAGCAAGCAGATAAAACATTTGGGAGAACCCCTTGCTGCAGTGTTTGCAAATTCCAGCGCAGCCGCACTTGATGCCATAGAGCGTATAGAACTCGAATTTGAAACACTTCCCCCTGTCACTGACGTCGAAAATGCTGCGCAGGCAGACATCCGGATCTGGCCCGCTATAAAATCGAATCGTGCTTTTCACTGGGAAAAAGGCAACCCGCAGGAAACCGAATCATTAATTGCTAACGCAGATCATGTATTCACTCTCACGGTAAAACATCCCCGCGTGGCTATTGCGCCAATCGAGACTCGTAGCTGTATAGCCGAATACGATCAGGACACACAATGCTTCAGTTTGCTATCTCCCAGTCAGGGAGTCGTTTCCCTGCAAAATGCACTGAGCAAATTCCTGCAGATAGACCCGGCACAACTTCGAGTAACAACAAAAGACGTTGGCGGCAGTTTTGCGGTTAAGATTTGGCCTTATGCAGAGCAGCTACTGGCATTGCTTGGGGCTAAAAAAACCGGACACCCCATAAAGTGGTCTGCCAGTCGTTCAGAATCCTTTCTATCTGATGCAATGGGTCGCGGCCGTGTGGACTACGCAGAACTGGCACTCGATAATGATGGTTGCTTTAAAGCCTTTCGAGTGAAAGCTCTGGCAGACATGGGGGCTTATCTCAACGCGGTTGCACCGTTTGTTGCAACATCAGGCGCTGTCAGACCCTTTGGACAAGCATATAAGATACCCGGCATGCATTATCACGTTGAGGGAATTTATACCAACAGCATGACCACAGACGCGTATCGAGGCGCCGGAAAACCAGAGTCTGCATGCACGCTGGAACGAATCATAGATGTGGCCGCGGCTGAACTGGGGTTCGATCCAATGTCACTTAGACAACGCAACCTGGTGACCCCTGAAGATCTGCCATACAACACCCCGATGTCAGAAAGTTACGATGCCGGTGACTTCCCGCAACTTGCACAACAACTGATCAAAAACGCAGACTGGCAGAATCTATCGGCGCGCAAGCAGCGCAGCAGGAAAAACGGCCTGCTGCGTGGAGCGGGCACAGGGTTCTACTTGCACGCCACCGGCGGTTCGACCAATGAAAGAAGTGAAGTGTGCGCACTTGGCGATGGCGATATTCTGGTACGGACGGGTTTGCAGGATAACGGTCAGGGCCACCGTACCGCACTTGCGATAGTAACCGCAGAAGCACTGGACGTTCCTATAGAAAAAATACGCGTCGAGCAAGGCGATACAGAATGGCTAAAAAAAGGCGGTGGTACCGGCGGCTCTAACCTGATGGCAGTTGCTGCTACCACAGTTCACCGCGCCAGCCACATCATGCTATCCAAAGCGCGCGCTGTAGCAGCAGAAATACTGGAACAACCCGCAGACACTCTTCACTATGAAGCAGGTAGCTTTAGCCATCCGTCATGCGATGACCACATTGACTTACAACAGATTGCATTACAATCCTCTGGCTCAAACTCCCTGCTTGCAAATAGCGCCGGGGAATTAGACTTCGGCTGTGCAGGGGCTGCAGAATTTGAGGGCACGCACACTACCTTTCCAACCGGCGCGTGTGTTTGTGAAGTGGAAGTTGATCCGCAGACCGGGGCAGTACGCATAGACCGATATTCATCTATCGATGATATGGGTAAAGTTTATAATGAAGCCACCACCCGTGGTCAGTTGCACGGGGGTCTGGCTCAGGCAGCAGGTGAGGTATTGATGGAACATATGCTCTATGACGATACAGGCCAACTGATGTCAGGCACCTTACTTGACTATCAGTTACCACGTGCTGCAGATTTTCCTGCCTACAATATTGAACTCGCAGAAACAGACTCTCCTAACTCTATTCTTGGTGCAAAGGGCGTTGGAGAATTGAGCGCAATTGGTGCACCTGGCCCTATCCACAATGCAGTGATAGATGCATTAAAACCCTATGGTATTTCACACCTCGATAAACCACTGACACCACTACGCATCTGGAGCGCCATTCAATCGGCCAGCTCAACGGCTGATCAACCCAATGCAAGTTAAAGCAGACATAATAGTCATCGGTGCCGGGATTGCCGGCACCTCGGCTGCTGCAGCTCTGGCACAGTCCGCCAATATTATTGTACTGGATCAGGAAGCACAGGCAGGCTACCACTCTACCGGGCGATCAGCGGCTACCTGGGCTCCATACTATGGACCAGACATCATCAGATTTCTGACAGCGGCCTCAATCGATACGCTAAGCAAACCGGAGGCGAATTTCGCAGATCAGCCCTTCACCTGTAAACGCGGGGAGATGATGCTGGGCCTCGAGGGTGATGAAGCGGAAATTGAATGCCATAAATTGATGGGTATGGATTCGCTGTCCCTGAGTGACGCGCGGGCGCTCGTGCCTATGCTTAAGGATTCGGTTAAACATATTCTTTATACCGACAACATGCTCGGCATCGATGTTGACGCGCTCCACCAGGCCTTCATCAGAAAAATAAAAAGTAATAGCAGCCAAATAATAGTTAATCAGAAAGTTGTCGCCATGGAGTATTCCGACAACCGATGGCATATCAACACCGCAACCACCGACTACCAATCACCCATTGTTATCAATGCGGCTGGCGCCTGGGCAGACAATATTGCAGCGCTTGCCGGCGTTACCCCCGTGGGACTACAACCTAAACGTCGCAGCGCCGCCCTGGCACCTTACGCTGAAGGTGAAAATATGCCCGACTGGCCAATGATCTTTGGCGCAGGTGAGTCTTTTTACTGCACGCCCTTTGGCAATGGAATGATGATCTCCCCTGCCGATGAAACCCCGGTCGATCCCCATGATGTATGGCCCGAAGATATCGATATAGCTACAGGTATAGATCTGTTTCAGCAGCATATCGACTATGATTTTAAATCAGTGATTCACCAATGGGCCGGTCTGCGAACTTTCGCTCCTGACGGAAATCCGGTTGTGGGATTCGATAACAATTTACCCGGCTTTTTCTGGCTGGCAGGTCAAGGGGGATACGGCATTCAAACATCACCCGCACTTGGCGCGCTATGCCGTGAGCTTATTTTTCCTGACAGCAGCACTGGCAACGGATTTTTT
The DNA here is from genome assembly GCA_964574535.1 of uncultured Granulosicoccaceae bacterium. Classification (GTDB taxonomy): domain Bacteria; phylum Pseudomonadota; class Gammaproteobacteria; order Granulosicoccales; family Granulosicoccaceae. The sequence goes on from CAZNOB010000024.1 coordinate 30,279, forward strand.
ACAGCGACAGAAATTAGCGACCTGCGCTACAAGTTATCTCCAGCCCGATATAACCCCGATTGAAGCCGGAATAGCTAAAAGAGATCTGCCAGAAAATTAAAAATGGCCGGCGCACTGATAGCCACAATAGAACCGTGATCAGCAGTCGGATATTCGGTTAGCACCGGACTACTCTCGTTCACCTGAAACAATAAGTTGCTTAACTTACTTGTCGATTGCGCCAATACAGTTTCATCAAGCAAGCCCTGCAGCAACATAATCGGCGCTGCGGTCGGTCGAAATGCAGGCTCATTTTCTACGACGTATTGCGATACTCGGGGAAGATCAATCGCCTCCGAACTTATAATGCTGTCTGTACTGCCTGAAATAAAAAGCGTACCGGTTACCGAATTCAACAAGCTATCACTGAGTCCATTTGTACACTGCGATTCAAGGCTATCCAGCAGTGTCGACCCATTACTGCCATAGGCGTTACTCACTTCAAAATCAGGATAAACGGCTGCGACTCCGTTCAACACCAGGGCACTATAGAGTAGCTGCGTCACCCCGGCCTGCACTCGATCCGCGTTGCTTCGTGACTCATCGCCAACGATTGCACTTAGCAACTCATTGTGTTCACGCAAGTGTGAGGCTGGCGCTATTGCAACTACACCCGCCAAAGAAATATTGCTCAACTCAAGTGCATACTCACCGGCACCCAGCGCGGCGTGCCCCCCCTGCGAGTGGCCAATCGCAACATAACGATTCGACAGAGCGGGGTACTGCTCTACAGCAGCATTTACAGCATAGATAAGCGACCTGCCCTCACTGGCAAGGTGCAGATACGGGTGCGACCCCTCAGTTCCGAGACCCTCATAGTCAGGGGCAACAACGGCGTAACCATTCTGCAGATAGAGATCAAGATAAGCAGCGTACCCAGCAAGGTTCTCGGTAACAGAAGGCGCACAACGATCCGCCACGCCAGTTGTCCCGTGGCCCCACGCCACCACCGGATATCCGTTTTCCGGAGGCGGACCTTGTGGAATTAATACCACTGCGGTGGTTTCTACCACACCTCCATTCACCCCGGGCATGCGATAGGTAAGCAATTCGCTAATAGCAGCTGTGCCGCCATCTGTCAGACTAAAGCTTTCCGTACTGACGACGGCATCGAGCCCCTCAAGATGGTCGGTGGTATCTGCAAGGGTACCGCCGCCACCATTACATCCCTGCATAAAGGTAATCATAAAACCAACTAACGCCAGAAGACGCATTTTTCTAACCTTGATTGTGAAACAGGCATTATAACAGCCCGGCTGACAGCAACCCGATGTACAATCAACTAAAATAATCCGAGCCTGGCTATGGCGTATTTCATTAATTTCGCCCAGGTCCACGGACCATCTGCCACACTTACACATTGCCTGGAAAGTGCAGTTATCAGGTCATTCAGGAACACCGCTTCTTCACTCATAAAAACAGGCCCACTCTGCGAAGTCGGGAAAAACGGAAAAAACACCACAGTTTCGCCGCTGCCGAATTCAACTGCTTGATACAGTGTCAAATGGCAACAGGGCAGGAGTTGTGTAAACTCTTGCTATTAGACGGAGCGATCTATAAGACGGAGTGATAATTATTTGCGTAGGTTCTGGTTTCAACACCAGGCGGCGCTTAATAATCTGAATGTGACATAGTGCAATACAACGATAACTTAAAAACCAGAAATACAGTTGAATTTGTCACTAATTGCAAACGGCAACAGTTTATTCACACGTTTTGTCACGTACTGTAAATATGCCCTTCAATTTATTTACTTGCCGCCGAACTGTCACTATTGTTGCCACTGATCGAGTAGCAAGCACTACCCGATCCGCGTAACACTGCTTTTATATTCCCAAATAGAAAAGGACGTTTACATGTTAATTTTATCTCGTCGCGTTGGTGAAACCCTTACAATAGGTGATGAAGTTACAGTCACTGTTCTGGGTGCCAAAGGCAATCAGGTGCGTATCGGTATCAATGCACCCAGAGAAGTCGCAGTTCACCGCGAAGAAATTTACAACCGTATTGCTGAACAGCAAAAAGAATCAGTTGCCGAGCCGCAAGAGGTTTCCGCTGCCGGTTAAAACCATCTGTCGCACCCTTGCGACAGATGTCACTACAAAAAGCACAAAACCGGCTATTCCGGTTTTAGGCAAACTGGTACTTCAGTCCAGGCCGGCTCTCACCGCCGCCAGTAAATTATCCGCTCCGCGTGCCAGTAGTCCTGCGTCAGTCCCGCACGCTACAAAGCTAAAACCGTTATTTAGCAGATCAATTGCAAAAGCAGGATCAGTCACCAGCGTACCGACCGGCTTTCCTGCCGCTCTCACCTGATCTGCAGCCTTATGAATTTCTACCCACACATCGGGCTCCATGGTTGTACCCAGTTTGCCGAAATCTGCTGAAATATCTGCCGGACCGAAAAACACTCCATCTACGCCGTCTACCTGAGCAATCTCACCAGCCTGGGCCAATGCAGCTTTCGTTTCCACCTGTACAATCACGCAGTTTTCATCATTGACTCTCTGCAGATAATCCGACGCACGCCCGAAGCTGTTACCGCGATGGGTCAATGCGACACCACGCACACCCTGAGGTGGATAACGTGTCGCCGCTACTGCCGCTTGTGCCTCTTCAACATTTTGAACCATTGGAAACAGCAGCGCTGGCGCACCCAAATCAAGTAGCCGCTTTACCAGCACAGAATCATTCCAGTAAGGTCTGACCAAAGGCACGGTTGCTGTACCCTGTACGGCCTGGAGCTGACCTAAAATGGTACTCATATCACTTGGGGAATGCTCCATATCCAACAATACCCAGTCATACCCTGCCGTGGCGACACTTTCAGCCGCATAATTACTACACAGACTAATCCACAAGCCAAGTTGCGGCTGACCCGCCTGAATTGCACGCTTAAATGTATTTTCTCGCAGTTGCATAATAATCCTGTAAGTCGATTGCGTTATTCTGGCAGCACATCGCGTCGTAAAAAAGTCTGCCTCTGTAGATCGCCCTAGAGTGTTCACAGATTCCTCAAAAGCGCGATCGCTAATGTTAATATATTCATTCGTCGCAAGGACAAAAGAATGCACTCACAAGCTCCCGAAATAAACACAGCCTTCAGCTACCCGGATCTCCGCGCAGATCTGGCGGCCGCGCTCCGGTGGGCCGCCAGACTTGGATTCAACGAAGGAGTTGATAACCATTTTTCTATCGCAGTGAGTAACGAATCCACCGACACTAACCAGGATCAATTTCTGATTAACCCGTACGGATGGCACTGGTCAGAGATTACTGCTTCTTCACTGGTACTTTGCAATGATCGCGGAGAAGTACTTGAAGGTGAAAATACCGTCGAAGACACAGCGTTCTTTATCCACAGCGGTATTCACAAGCACGTACCAGGCGCTACTGTAGTGCTTCACACACATCAGCCCTACATGACCGCCCTGAGCCTGCTGAAAGAAAACAAACTAAAAATGTGCGAACAAAATGCACTTGCCTTTCATAATCGTATTGCCTACGACAACGCCTATAACGGCCTGGCACTTGATAGCGAAGAAGGCAGCCGACTTGCTTCAATGATGCAGGGTAAATCAATCCTGATGATGGCGGGTCACGGCGTCACCGTTACCGGACCAACCATGCGGGAGGCATTCAACGATTTATACTACCTTGAGAGAGCAGCCATGTTTCAGGTCCTGGCCAGATCAACCGGTCAGGAACTTATTGACATACCCCCGGATGTGATTGAGAAAACACATCAGCAACAACTCACAGAATCGAAGATTGTAGCTGACCGACATTTCACCGCTTTAAAGCGAATGCTTGAAAAACAGGAACCAGAGTATCTCAGCTGAATATTCACAACAGACGAATAGCGTGTTGGAAAACAAGCCATAGAATACAAATGCAATAGCTACCAAACACCACAACCACAGGCTATCTCGCACTTAAGCTACTTTTTTAAGATAACGGTAGCTCGTCGGCCGGTTATAACCCTCGTGTGCGTTTTCAGCGACTTTTACAAAACCAAGGTATTCAAACAACCTGTGGTTTTCAGTCAGCTCTACGCGGGTTTCCAACTCTACACCAGGCAATTTGCACTGCCGCGTCAACCGCTCTACCTCAGCAATCAACTGGCGAGATAACCTTTTGCCCCGATAATCCTGATGCACTGCGAGCTTACCCAGATAGATGTGATCAACATTGATTTTTGCAAACACGCAGCCAATCAATCGACCGTCATCAACCGCAATAAATAAATTCTCATCTGCTATTTTTCTCTGTAACGCCTCATCATTCAAGCGATGCAGGGAAGAAGGCGGATCAATTCGACCCTCCATATACGCGAACGCATGATGAAGTAATTTTAGAAGTTCGGCCTGGGCCGTGAATGTCACAGACTTTACTTTTTGAATCTCGATCATGTTCATTTGCATAGTATCAGAACAATGTTTAGCCAGAAATCTGATAGATTCTCTACAATACAGCCATTAGTCAGCCTTGACTCACATTCGGATAAAACGTGTCCAACCAAAACGCAATGCATTGTAACTCGCCTCAACGGCTCATCATCGGAATCAGCGCCGCATCGGGTGTGATGCTGGGCATAAGAGCACTGGAAATTCTTCAGCAGACACCAATCGAAACCCATCTGGTTATTTCGAAGGCGACCGCACTTACGGTCTCATCTGAAACAGACATGAAACTTGATGATATCAAAGCTCTGGCAGATCGGGTTTATCCGGTCAACGATATCGGTGCGGCTATTTCGTCCGGATCTTACAGAACCATGGGCATGCTGATCGCGCCGTGCTCAATCAAGTCACTGGGCGAAATCGCGTCCGGCGTGACCTCAAGCCTGCTAACACGGGCAGCCGATGTAGTTTTGAAAGAAAGACGCCGCCTGGTACTACTGCTGAGAGAAACCCCGCTACATGCAGGGCACCTGAAAAATGCCCTTGCTGCCACTGAGATGGGAGCAATCATTGCTCCACCGGTACCTGCATTTTACACACGACCAATCACGGTTGACGACATCATCAATCAAACCGTCTGCAGAGCACTGGACTTGTTTGACCTCAATGCACCTGGTGTAAAAAGGTGGGGCGAAGATATTGGAAACGAATAATTTCCAAGAGAAGGTCAGACCCTGTCGGGCGGTGCGTTGTTGTGCAGCCAACACGCTGAACTTTTCAGTCTTATGCTTCATCGGGTCGCACAGTTAGCGCATACCTGACGGGGCCCTCATTTTTGCAATGATGGCACGATCAATTGGGGCACATAGTTATCAGTTGCCCCTGAAATGATCGATTAAAACGCGCCGTCGGGGCGCGTTCGTAGTATCTGAGGCTACGCTGCAGGTTTCAGCTTCATTTAAAGTTCGCTGCAACTGCCTCGCGTACTTCTTCGACAGTCTGCAAGCCCGTAGTGGTATGTACATGCCTGCCATTCGGCGCAAAATACAACAGGGTCACGTGGGGAACAGCGTGTTTATCCTGTAGCGCTTTGCCTTTGGCGGAAGTGATATCAGCCAGCCGGTACAGCACACTGTCGTTGGACTTCAGCGCATTATCCACGATTTTCTTCAAGCGTCTGCAAGTTGGGCAACCGGGATCGTGAATCTGCACAATCACGGGGGACCCCTGACCAATCACATCTAAATCATGCAATTCCCGATTGTTTGACTCATAGGCGCTAATGCCAACCGCCGTGGTACCAAGTGCAACCGCTACTGCCGGGATCATAATCAACTTGCGACGCAGCTTCGATGGCGCCTGCTCAGTGCTAATCTTTTGAATTTTCTTCGATTTTTTTCCCATGGTAATCCTTTCGGTTGTGCTCAAGTGCCAAAACGAGCGGTGCTGACATTTGATTGCAAATTTCAGGGCCTGTGATGGAGCCCGCGACTGGTGAAACCCGCAAGTCTGCAAGTAGCAGCCAGGGTAGCGAGGACGTGACATAGCGACAGACCAACCCCTGTAATAGTAGCGTACGATCAATTAGGGTGCATAGCTATTCAGCAGTCCCGCAAATAACTGATAAAAACGCAGCATCGGAGGGGGACGCAAATGAAAAACGCAAAGCGTTTGCTCTTGCTCTTCGCTCTTGCATACCCACATTTAATCAGTTTATGCCGCAGGCACCCGAAGAGCTGAGTAGCCGCAAAAAGACTTTTTGCTTCCGTTTTTGGTCTTTTCAAAAATGAAGGCCCCCGGCAGGGATGTCCTGTAAGCTGCACGAAAGCGCACCGCACGCCGGGGCGTAAACTCCTATTCTGCGCTAAAGAATATATCTCCATAGGCAGCGGACGCCTGCAAACCAGAATTGTCGGTATCGGTCATCAGTGCCACACCGTCGATCTCGTAGAAATCTTTGCCATGTGCCTTTCTCAGATCTTCGCGCACATTGCGTTTCTCGGTCATCCATTGTCCAGTCGGATCTTCTTTACCCCGCACAGAAAGCATAGTGGAATTTTTGGGTTGAAACGGATTCGGCCACATCTGTTCCTTCGCCTGATTACTTGACCATACATAAGTCAGCGCTTTGGTCTTCCAAACAAAAAGGCCGCCTGATTTCACCACATATATCCGGGCAACGTAGTCGTCCCCGGTTTTACTTGTCTCGTTCAAACCATCAAGCCGATTATCCACTCGCCAGCTCCAATTAAGATAAGGTGTCTTGGTCAAATCAATCTTGATTTTTTTACCCAGGACAGACGCCGACGATGATGCACTGGCAGCAAGAACAACACGACCACCTTCTTTAATGAGTTGATAGTCCGTGCTACCTGAAAAAGCTTTTTCTTCCCAGCCTTGCAATGTATTTTTTGCAAACTGACTGATTTCAATTTTTTCAACCGAAGCGACAGCAAAACCGGTGCTAACTATTGCAGCTAACAACAGGAGGTTTAATTTACTTTGAAATTTCATTGTTGAGGATTCCATGTAAGTCGAATAGCTCCTTCAACTCATCCAAAATGCCTATAGTACAGCGTACTGTCAGGCGCTATCGGAAAACAGATCCGACGGATTTATCTCTTCACGATTACCAAGTCCTTTACTGTTATCAACAAAAAATAACTTTCGAACATTGAGATAAAACCACTGAACCTTATCGATTGCTTTGGCAATCTCTGGTGGCGCCTGATCTCCGGTGACTGGAAATTTTTGCGCAAACTGATCAATAACTCTAGCCCGATCCAGATCAGCAACAATACTTACCACACCCTCCAGTTGAATACCCTTAATATCCTGCCATTCACTATAATCCTGTTGAATACTGGCAGACACATTCGGATTGATGGCTATATTTTTACTATGCCGGGTATGGGGGGCAGATAAAAAGATCAGCCCGTTACTATCACTGGCGTAGAAAACAGGAGCCACCCATGGCAGGTTATCAGACGCTGTTGCAAGGCACAGTACGTTATGCGTTCTCAGGTACTGCTGAACAGATGGCAGTGCATTAGTCATTAAACTCACCAAAAATGCAGCAGGAGACAGCAACAATACCAGATTTATAGTTAAAGCCAGTCGCGGGCACAATGACTGGCTTGCGATCAGAATCAGCCAGTGTAACGACTGGCTTTTTAATAGATTCGCGCTGGAAACTTAACCAAGTAATGCGTTGAGAATCTCGTCTTCCAATTCACCGCGAATCGCCAGCATCTCGCCAAGCTTTGAAAGGTCTTCCCTTATTTGCTTTTGTTCTTCTGCCGATCCGGTAAAGTTTTCGTAAGTGTCGTTAAACTCAACCATTACATCGGTTGTTTCGCCGATGCCTGGATAAGCTATCTCTGCTGCTTCCTGTACCGCACCACGACGCTCTTTACCTTCGATGATTCGCTGATAAACCGTGAAGTGGCCCATGGCCATGTAGTCGACCATGATATTAAGTAATTCCTGCAGCGCAACCGGCGCGATATCCTGAATACCATCAGGACTGGTTTTACCCGGGGTATTTGTACCCACCAGGCTGCAGTAACAGAGTAGTGTTTTTTGTCTCTGCTCTTTTAGTGCCTCAAGCGTTTCGCCAAGGTCACGTCTTCTTTCTTGCGTTTGTGTTGCTGCTGTCATTAGTGTTACTCCACATCAAGGGGTTCAAGGTTCGGAAGCGATTGCTGTCGACTTTATTTTGATAGTCGTATTGTTTGCTCAATTGCTGCCGCGTTTGCCATTGTATTGCTTGTGTTGCGATGGAGTGTACATCGAATGTGCAAGCGAAAAACACCCCGTAGATATTTTTTAATCTTCATCAAATTCAATGATAAGTGACAAAATATCGTCAGGGTGAATATAGGATTCACTCACTGCCCGACCACTCACTGAGATACCTGCTTCATGAATAGTTTGAGAGGAACCCGATACCAGAGGATGCCACCAGGCCAGACCACGCTTTTCCTTTATTCGAACATACGCGCAAGAGCCAGGTAACCAGTCGATGTCATTTATAGCCTTTGAATCGAGCGTAATACACTCCGGCACCAGGGTTTTTCTGCGCCAATAATTTGTACATTGGCATGTTTGCACGTCAAGCAATCGGCACGCCACCCTGGTATACCTAACCAAATGTTCATCTTCGGACTGAATTTTTTGCAGACAACAACGCCCACAGCCGTCACATAGAGACTCCCATTCCTCTTTATTCATCTGATCAAGCGTTTTGGTTTCCCAAAATGGCGGTGATTCACTCATGTATTGTTCCGTAGTCATCGCTGATTACTATCAGCTCGAACCTGCTATTCCAAATAGAGATCAGGCAACATTGCGCGCGTGCTCATCGTGATACGACACCACACGGGCAACCTCATTCTTTGATCCCATAATCACTGGAACTCGCTGATGTAAGCCAGAGGGTGCAAGCTCCATAATTCTGCTGCTGCCTGTGCTGGCTAACCCACCCGCCTGTTCGACGATAAAGCTCATGGGATTGGCTTCATACAGCAATCGCAGCTTCCCGCCATCACCTTTCGCTGCCATACGTGCATCCATCGGGTACATAAAGATACCACCACGGCACAACAAACGGTGTACATCAGCAACCATCGAGGCTACCCAGCGCATGTTGTAGTCTTTACCCAATGGACCTTCCTTGCCCGCCAGGCACTCATCCACATATCGTTTCACCGGTGCTTCCCAGTGGCGGCTATAGGATTGGTTGATCGAGTACTCTGTGCAATCTTCGGGAATCCTGATGTCCGGCATGGTCAGCACAAAATCACCGGTACTGTGGTCAAGCGTAAAACCGTTTACACCACGGCCGGTAGTCAGTACTAACATAGTCGACGTACCGTACAAACAATAACCAGCACAAACCTGCTTCACGCCCGGTTGTAGAAAATCTTTATCAGTAGCCGCATTGGTACCTTCCGGCATTTCCAGAATCGAAAAAATAGTACCAACCGACACATTGATATCGATATTTGACGATCCATCCAGCGGATCAAAAGTGATCAGGTATCGACCGCGCGGGTATTCACTGGGCACCGGCATCGAGTGATCCATCTCTTCAGAGGCCATACCGGCCAGATAACCACACCACTGGGTTGATTCGATAAACAAGTCATTTGACAGTATATCGAGTTTCTTTTGTTGCTCTCCCTGCACATTCTCGCTGTTAGCGCTCCCCATTGCCTGACTGGCCAGTGCGCCATTGCCCGTTAAATAGGCAATCCGCTTACAAGCCGAAATCACCTCAAGCAATAAGCCGGTTAACTTTCCGCCTGAGAACGGGTGACTGCGTTGTTCCTCGGATATGAATTTGTAAAACGAGGTTCTTTGAGACATCTGTTTTCCCCTGCAATTGAAACAGAAATGAATAGCGCGACACACCACGCAAATAGGACTGAACCTTACTTGCTAGATTTCGACCATTTCGAAATCTTCGCGACCGACCCCACAATCCGGACAAACCCAGTCTGCCGGGACATCTGCCCACAGCGTACCGGGATCAATACCATCTTCCGGCGCACCGAGCGCTTCATCGTAGATCCAGCCGCAAACCACACACATATATTTCTTGTAAACCAATGACAAATTTTCCTTGTACCTATAAGGTATCGGCAGCATTGCAGGCTGCTGACACTATTAAAAGACAACCTTATCGGCAGTCGTCGTATCTTCCGTGCCTAATAGCAACACAAACGTTATTATGTCGCTAACGGCACGGCAAGCGATGGTCAACGGAACAATCGCTCACAACCATCATCTGTCGCTGCAACTCATATTCTACAAGTTGGTCAACCAGGGGGCCATGTGTCCAGTTCAGAAACTCTTTTTGGCGAAGCTCAGCGCCATATTCCCGGCGGCGTCAATTCACCGGTACGGGCTTTTAAAAGCGTCGGCGGCACACCGCTGTTTATCAAACGGGCTGAAGGGGCGTACCTTTACGATGCTGATGATAGAAAATTTATCGACTATATCGGCTCATGGGGGCCCATGGTCGCAGGTCACTCTAACCCCGACGTAATCTCGGCGGTACTCGAAGCGGTTAAAAACGGACTCAGCTACGGTGCTCCCACACAACTTGAAACTCGCATGGCGGCTCGCGTCTGTGAGCTGGTCCCGTCGATGGATATGGTTCGCATGGTCAGCTCCGGAACAGAAGCCACCATGAGCGCAATCAGGCTGGCACGCGGATTTACCGGCCGCGACAAAATCATAAAATTCGAAGGCTGCTATCACGGTCATTCAGATGGTTTGCTGGTGAATGCCGGATCAGGCGCATTAACGCTTGGTGTGCCCAGCTCTCCCGGAGTGCCCGCATCTGTGGTGGAACACACCATTACACTGAATTTCAACGATGCTGAAGGTGTCACCGAATACTTCCAACAGCACGGGGAACAAGTTGCTGCAATTATCGTTGAACCGGTGGCGGGCAATATGAATTGCGTATTGCCGGAAGCCAATTTTCTTGAAACGCTGCGAAGCTGTTGTGATCAATACGGCAGCGTACTAATTTTCGACGAAGTAATGACCGGATTTCGTGTTGCACGCGGTGGTGCACAGGAACACTACAAAGTAACGCCGGATATGACAGCACTTGGCAAAGTGATTGGCGGCGGCATGCCGGTAGGTGCTTTTGGTGGTCGTCGGGAAATCATGGAGCACCTTGCACCACTGGGACCGGTATATCAGGCAGGAACACTGTCCGGAAATCCAGTCGCCATGGCTGCAGGATTAGCCACCCTTGAGATCATTGGTCAGGAAGGTTTCCATGAAACACTGACTAAAAAGGCCTCGGCATTGATTACCGGATTAAAAGCCGCGGCAGACACCGCTGGCATACCACTAGCCACCAATCAGGTCGGTGGTATGTTTGGATTATTCTTCACGGAAGATTCAAATATCAGTCGTTTCAACCAGGTGATGGCATGCGACGCTGAACGATTCAAACTATTTTTCCATTCAATGCTTAAATCCGGGATTTACCTGGCGCCCTCGGCATTTGAAGCAGGCTTTATTTCCTCAGCACATAGCGATGCAGATATAGCCACTACTATCGATGCTGCGACTGCAGCATTTAAGACGCTATAAGATTCAGTATTGCCAGCGTACACTTAAATATTAATTGAAACCGGATCACACACTTCCATGGCTAAAGGCACACACGAATATAATATCGATGAGCGCAACGCGAACATAAAAATCGATGTTAATGGCAAACTATTCGCCAGAAACAAGGCCACCGTTTCCGTTTTCGATAGCGGCTTTGTACTAGGTGATGGCGTGTGGGAAGGCATTCGACTACACGAAGGCAGCCTGGTTTTTCTGGATCAACATCTGGATCGCTTGTGGGAAGGTGCAAAAGCACTGGACTTTGACCCGGGTATTACGCGTGAAGAATTAATCAATCGTCTGCATGCAACACTGAAAGCCAATAAAATGCAAACCGATGTACATATCAGACTAATGGTGTCTCGCGGTGTAAAAGCAACTCCGTACCAGGATCCACGTGTCACTATCTCTGAACCCACAATTGTTATTATTGCTGAGTATAAAACTCCAAAGCCTTCCACATTGACGCGCGGGGTGGAACTATTCACGGTACATGTTCGACGCGGCAACCCGGACATTCAGGATCCACTGATAAACAGCCATTCAAAGCTGAATTGCATTATCGCCTGCATACAGGCAACCAAGGCCGGTGCAGATGAAGCGCTGATGCTTGATCCGCAAGGGTTTGTTGCAACCTGCAACTCCACCCATTTTTTCATTGTAAAAAATGGCGAGGTATGGACCTCCAGCGGCAACTACTGTCTGCACGGAATTACCCGCGGCAATGTCATTGACCTTTGTAAAGCCAACGGAATCCCGGTCAGTGAAAAGACATTCAGCCTGACCGAAACGTATAGCGCTGAAGAAGCATTTGTCACCGGCACATTTGCCGGAATTGCGCCGGTGCGATCCATCGACGGGCGTGAAATCGGCACTGGTAAACGTGGCAAGCTCACCAAAAAACTCCAGGACCTTTATCTTAAGCTGCTTGACCAGGAAGCCGGCGTCACACGGGTCTGACACCATGCCTGAAAATACAATCACCCGCATCGCCATGTGGTCCGGGCCGCGTAATATCTCAACCGCGATGATGCGTGCCTGGGAAAACCGCGCCGATACCTTTGTTACCGATGAGCCGTTCTATGCATTTTATCTGGCAGCCTCCGGAATTGATCACCCGGGCAAAGAAGAAATTATCACGTCACAATCAACCGACTGGAGACAAGTTGCCAGGGAATGCACTACCCAGACCAATCGCGATTGCCGCGTTCACTATCAAAAACACATGACCCAACATATGTTGCCGCAACTTGATCTGGACTGGATAAACGCACTACATAACATTTTCCTTATTCGGACTCCGCAGGAAGTGGTTGCCTCATATTCGAAGACCCGCCCTGACCTCACACCGCAGGATCTGGGCTTCGAACAACAACATCGGTTGTTTATGCATGTTCGCGAATATTGTGATGACCACCCGCTGGTTATTCGAGCAATAGATGTACTAAAGAATCCCACTGCCATGCTCACTGCAATTTGTGACAAATGCAATCTGGCCTTTGATCAATCCATGCTGAAATGGCCTGCCGGTAAACGAGACTCAGACGGAGTCTGGGCGCCACACTGGTACCACAATGTTGAACAATCTACCGAATTTTCGGCGCCAGCTCAGCGGGATATCACGTTAAACGCCAAACAGCAGTCAATCGCCGATCAATGCGAACCATTCTATGCTGCCTTGCGTGAACACACCTTCACCCTGTAAAGCCCCGAAAAACAGCGCTATTACTACATCCGCTTTTTGTGAATAGTCACGCGGCGTTATATCATCCATACTGAACAATGATGTATCAGCTCCCTCTGCTTTAATATTCATCACGGCATACAAGGGCACTACCATGACAGAGATCACCACAGAAATACGCGATCGCGTAATGATCATCACGCTGAATCGTCCCGATGCAATGAACGCGGTTAATCAGGCACTCGCGAACCAGCTGGGCGCAGCGCTCGAATCCCTTGATCATAACGATAGCGTGTCCGTCGGCGTGCTTGTCGGTGCCGGTCGCGGGTTTTGCGCGGGAATGGATCTCAAAGAATTCGTCAGCACCGGGTTTCCGATTGTCGAGGGCCGTGGTTTCGCGGGAATCTCCGAAACCAGTTGTAAAAAACCTCTGATCTGCGCTATCGAAGGCTTTGCACTGGCGGGAGGCTTAGAGATAGCCCTGGCGACCGATATTATCGTCGCAGCCAAAGGAGCCCGGCTTGGTATCCCTGAGGTTAAGGTCGGCCTGTTTGCCTGTGCCGGCGCTCTGCTGCGCTTACCTCGTAGCCTTCCCTATTCACAAGTGATGAAAATGGCGCTCACCGCAGAGCCTATACTAGCCGAAGAAGCACACGCGTTCGGATTGGTAACACAATTGTGCGAAAAAGGTGAAGCACTCGATACCGCGATAGAACTTGCCAATAAAATTGCTAAAAATGCCCCTTTGGGCCTGATGGCGTCGAAAGAAATCATTCGGGAAATGCAGGGCCGCACTGAAGCGGAATTCTGGCAGTATCAGTCAACACAACTCAACAAAGTATTCACCAGTAAAGATGGCATCGAAGGAGCAACCGCCTTCACGGAGAAAAGAACCCCAAACTGGCAAGGTGAGTAGCACAGCCTTCAGCCACTCATAAACAATTTTCAGGCATCGTGGTAAAACTAACGCAGCATCTATCCTGAGGTTTCAGGCTAG
>CAZNOB010000025.1:0-6265 GCA_964574535.1 uncultured Granulosicoccaceae bacterium
CAGCTATCCGTCAAAACGTCGCGCGAATATTTGAGTATAGATTAGACTTGAGAATATTCAGCACACCCAAATTTTAGCCGAATCACAACATCAATAACGCTATTAATTGTAACAAAGCGGCGCGGCGATAGTAGCTCACATTAATCTTGCAGCGGAAATTCAAATTATTCTGCGGTGAGTAATGCGATATAAAGTTAGAAAATGAACATCACTCACAGACCCATCTTAACCTTTCATCTAAAAAATGCATAAGTGTCTGATTATTGGTGTTTAGATATTTTCGGCAATATACAAAACCGTCCGGTAAGTTCGATATACAGATGAAAAACGCAAAGCGTTTGCTCTTGCTCTACCCGCGTTTAATCAGTTTTGAGAGTGATCGTGGAAGTGGGTCGGCGCGCCATGGATGGCGCAAAGAGCGCTGTCAGCCATGGATGGCTGCAAGCGCTATCCACTTGCACGATCACTCTCAAAAATGACGCAGGCACCCGATGGGCTGTTTAGTCGCAAACAGACTTTTTGCTTCGTTTTGGTCTTTTCAAAAATGAAGCCCCTGCAGGGATGTCATGTTAGCTGCGCGGCGTCATCTAAAACACAAACCATCATTTAAGGGCAGAACAACACCGGCAACGACACACAAGATGCTTTCCACCTGTCAGTACGAAAGCATACGTCAACCGGGAGTCGAGAGAAGAGAAGATAAACTAAACAAAGCTCAGCGTGGGTGTGGCAGCCAGGAGTAGGAACACTCACGAGGTAACGGACAAAAAAAGGGGCAACGACTTAGCGTTGCCCCACCCCCAACTATTGCCTGCTCTATCCGCCAACGCGCTGGCAGGCACTCCTAAAATTTACAACATGATAGCATCCAGATCATCAAATCATGAAGTAAAAATTTAACCTATTTAACTATTGGCCGGTTATTAATTCATCAATGTAAACATTGAGTTACAAAACAATGAACGGTTTACTGACACTCATGAATAACAGTGCTTCCCAGCTATGATAAAATGATCGAAAAGACGGAAACCGACATGCTGATTGAAATACAAGGTGAGAACACAGGTAGTTTTATGATGTTCGGCGATATCGCGGTCAAACTACTGAAAATGATGGGGCAAAGCGGCGAAACGGAAGGTGCCATTCGAGAAGAAGATGTACCTTCGGCGTTATCCAGCTTACGCTCCGCGCTGGACCAGCACCCCATCGAAACCAGCTCTGCTGAAGACGATATCGATGGCCAGTCAGTTGGCCTGCACACGCGAGCCAGACCATTACTGGAGCTACTGGAGCAGAGCGCTGAAAAAGGTGGTTATGTGATGTGGAAATCCCAATAGCCTGTCGCGGGAAATTAACGCCACTTAAAGATGCTGTCGCATCAAACAGGGGGCTCTGCTTCGCTAAAGTAGCGGCACACCTGCTTGGAGGTTGCTGACTCGAAACTGTCAAACCGGCCACCTCCGTAGCTGATAGCATACTTAAAAACTTCCCGACTATTAAAAAACACCTGTTCTTCAGAATTCACCGACCAGCTTCCAGACAGACGCATCTCTGCAGGTGATTGACCAGTCAACAAACGACCGCTGCGAAAAAAGCGATATATCCGATTACCCTCGTCACTGGCAGTCCAAAAACCCTTGTCAGTGTCCGGGTCAATCAAATAAGTGAATGCCTCGCAGTGCCACTCGGTATCACTTAAAAATGCCCGCGATAAACCATCGAATAGAGTTAGCTCTGCCAGGGATAAATCTGACCAGGCGAAATCCACACGCGCACGCTTAGTGGTATCGCGCACCGGTGTGGCAAGACACCGACTACCTGATTCTCCGGTCACCCAACGGGACTCCGTTGTAGCACTCTGCTCACAGGGGACTACACACCAGTCGCCGGCATCAATCGACCAACCACCAACAGGCTTTGCAGCCGCAATTGAACAAACGGGCACATCGATTTGTATCGACCTTTGGATTGCCGACGTGGACGCGAGTGGTTGATCGAGGAATGAAGCAAGTTTCGCTTCCTGACTGGCACCACCGCTGGTTCGTTGTGCAAAATCCGGCGGAGATCCCGCACAACCGTAAACCAGGACCAGTGCTGTCACACCGATGGTTGTTTTAGCAAGAAGTTCCATTTATTCGACTCTACGTTCACTGGATATTATTGAAGCAAAGAAAAAACCCCGCAAGCGTTGCAGGGTTCTGGTTAATTACACTTCAATCAGATCGCCGGTTCCGGCCCTCAGAATATTTCGTTAGCTGGCTGGATGCAGAGTGGCCGATCTGCCGGATCGAAGTCGCCATAAGGACTAAGAAAATTCGGTGGCTGGTTAGCTATGTCATTAACATCACTGGCGAGGACCGATAGCTCTGTAGCAAACTCGGCAGCTACTTCTACACCCAGTGCCTGCACTCTTGCGCTGATCACAACATCAAACCACCACGCATTGCTTTGAGGATAAGCCATTGAAAAGAATCCAACCCCGTTCGCATCGGTAGTTATTTGACCTCCAATTACTGTTGGCTGGTTAACCGGATCGGCATCAACCAATCCTGGATCACTTGGGTCAAGCACTCCATTGCCATTGACATCTTCATTGACATCAAGCCTGCCATTTTGATTGGTGTCTTCGCCATCATCCAGCTGATTGTTTCCGTTAATATCCTCATTGACGGGAGTATCCAGAATCCGGTTTAAATTTCTGTCTTCTGATTCACAAGCGTAAGTCAGTTCTGGTAGCTGTGCCCATGCGTCCGGCTCTCCATCATTATCAGTATCCACAGGACCTAGCTGGCCAAATCGATACACCGTAGGTATTAACGACACATCGATAGTGGCATCCGGAACCGGCCGCCCTGCACCATCTGTGACTTGCACAAGCCCGGCTTTACGATAACGTGTATCAGTATCTGCTTCTGTAAGAGTACCGGCCAAGCCGATTATTACATTGAGCTGCCTTTCGGTGACGGTCAATGCTACCGTAGAGTTCACCGACGGTTGTTCGGACGCAGTAGCCTGAATTACAATTTCATTCTCTTCAGAAGGTATGCTACCCGCAGTAAAGGTAATTCTTGCCCTACCATCACTGTCCGTCACTGCTGTCACTGGCGACAAACTCCCGCCCTTAAGATTGGAACTACTAAATTCAATCACAACATCCTTTACGGGATTACCAAAATCATCCGTCACGGTGGCAAAAATGGTACTGGGGTTTCCTACACCGACGCTGGCGGGTGCTGCTTCCATTGCTATATTAACAATATCGGTAGCAACAAATTCAATATCGAACTGGGAGAACGGGTCTGCATCTGCCGCATCAGAAAACGCGATTGTTGCCGGTCCGGCTGCATTTGATTCAACTTCAACCGTTGCAATCCCGTTAGCATCAGTTGTCGCTGTGACACTGCCCGCGCCAGTTGAATCACCTGGAATACGCAATTCACCAGCGGTGACGCTGAACTTTAGTTGCTGCCCTGCCACTGGCTGACCATTACTTTCCCAAACCACCTGGAAAGGCCAAAGCGTGTTGACCGATAACGCATCGAAGTTCTGTGGATCTACTACTGACAATGTATCCGCCGCAACCTTGATGGTATGCGTCTTGACGACCGTACTCTGTAAAGCAGAGATCGTAATTTCATCATCACCCGCATCGCTGCCAACCTCGATGACTGCTTTACCAGCGGCATCAGTGGTCAATGTAGTTCCTGATAATGTATTACCCGCACTGGAAGTAATTGAGATCAGTTCATTAGAGATTGGCTGATCGTTGCCACCAGTGAGCGTTATTTCAAGTTCAGCGGTATCTCCGCTGACCAGAGCTGTTGGCCCGGCAACGGAAATTGTGCTGCCACTTGTCGTCAGCAAAACACTGCCTTCCTGCTCGTCAACCGTTGCTGTGACGATGATATCCTGATTTCTAAAATCACCAGCAAGACTTAATTCCGCGGTAGCCTGCCCTGCTGCTGTTGTCACCGATGATATGTTTTGCAGTACGCCACCAGTTGACGAGAACTCGACATCTCTACCAGTGACCACTCGATTACTTTCATCAGTCACCAACGCAGTAATTCTGGCGATATCGTTTCCACCGGTTTCTATAGATGATTCATTACTAATCACTCGCACCCTGACCGGCGTTTCAACGTCCTGGATGTTATCTGCAATCTCCAATTGAAACTCGGTGTTAACGGAACCGTCAAGCGAGGTCGCGGTGATCGTATCGTCACCGGCACTGGTACTGACGGCAATACGTACAACGCCGTTGGCATCTGTCGTTGCAGAGTTCTGGCTAAACGTATTGCCAGCTTCCGAACGTACCGACACAACCTGATTCGGGATCGGTTGACCACTGCCGGCCAGCAACGTTATTTCCAACTCTGGAGTATCTCCGATAACCAGGTTTTCGGGTGCAGCAACCTCTATCACTGAACCGGTCGCTGCAACCAAAACGGTTGCCTCATGTGAGCCAACACTTGCTGTTACACTGATATTGCCATTTCGAAAATCACCGGCAAGATTTAATTCAGCAGAAGCTTCACCAGATTGTAAGGTAGTGGAAGCGATATTTTGCAACACCCCGCCATCCGAAGAAAACGTAACCTCCTGTTCGTCAATGGCACGATTATTCTCATCGGTCACAATCGCGATGATACTGGCAGACTCAGCTGACCCGGTTAATAAACTGGGTGTGGTCGTTAGTATTCTGATCTGGCCAATTCCAGCCTGTGCCGCTGCGATGACAAGCGGATCATTCGGATCAACCGCAGCCTCTTCATCCGTGCGCCCGGAGCAACCGGCCAGCCATACAGCTGTCATCAGGATCAACGCGATAGTTTTTTTCATTGTCGTTCTCATGAACATCTTTCCTGCGATACTCGACTGGTAATTCGCCATGCTCTGCCAGCTCTACTAGTACTTGCCAAAGTAGCGGTGAAAACCTATGCCAACAGATGACAAGGCTTCCGGGCCACCCAGATATAAATATTCGATATTCACCGCTGCGTGATCTGAGCCAAACAAGTTGACACCAAATGCATAAGCGCCGCCCGCTTGAATATCACTAATATCCACTGCACTACTATGATGTCGCAGCGCAGTTCCTATCGCTCCGTAAATCATGACATTGTTGGTCCATGTATAGTGGTAGCGAAACATAGCTGCGCTGTAACTGGTGACAGGATCCTGAAACAGGCTGTCAGTTTGATCAGATCCGATGCCTACTCGCGCTTCCAGCGCTATGCCTTTTGGAAACACATACCCAAAAGTTGCGTTAACCATATTCATATCCTGCCCGATACCGGTTTCGCCACTAATATCGCTGTCTGAAATCAATAAGCCGAGATAAAAATCCGACTTATTCCAATCATTAAGAAAATCCAGAGTGCCTGCCTCTGCATTGCTCATCATTGCCGTGAGCACCACGGCACTCAGTAAAGTCTTTTTCATGGAGGATCTCCGCTCTCTTTCAGTCTGGTTCAGTACGGTTTCAATCGACTAATACCTAATCGCGTCATTGCCGCACTTTGAAGCTTCTCTTGAGAATGGACGGCATGGGGACGAATAAACTTTAGAGTAAACGTTCATTGTGGTGGGTAATCCTTGTGTTTTTAAACACAAATCACCAAAGCAGTAACGCTGAACCACAATGACAATAAATTGCCGCCGATCCGCGACTTTACGCCGGAACCTGCTCTTCAATAAACCTGGCACCAATTTATTTGATGATCCACCGCTTACCGATGCGATCATCTGCTTACTGGCACGAGATAGTTCAATCAAAGAATCGGGAATCCTTTGCACTCAATATTAGGTAGTCACCGATCCGGCTCCCGGGAAGATTCCGCGCAAGCGTTAATTGATCGCAATTAACCAATCCTCAGCATCGCCTTATACTGCATCGCATAGACGAGGATTTAACCAATTGAAAATCAGACTTCCACTTTTGCTGACGGCAAGCATTGTCGCCTTCAGTGCGTTCTACATCACAACTTCGCAGGCCCTGGACGCCTCCCCAGCGGTGACCGTAACGTCAATTGATGGTCAGCAATTCGAATTGGCACGCACCACGGGCAAGATCCGACTGGTGACTTTCTACTCAACAGATTGCCCAATCTGTCAGCGGGATATTCCTGACCTCAACCTCGCTCATCAACACTTTGATAAAGACCAATTCGATATCATTGCAGTGGCAATGCCATACGATCACGCTTACGACGTTGCGCGTATGCATGAATCAGGCAGCATGGACTATTCGCTGGCGCATGAT
>CAZNOB010000025.1:6365-42833 GCA_964574535.1 uncultured Granulosicoccaceae bacterium
CGACGTTGCGCGTATGCATGAATCAGGCAGCATGGACTATTCGCTGGCGCATGATTCTGATGGACAAATAAGTGCAGCGTTCCCGAATGTACGGTTTACACCCACCACATTCCTGATCGATAACTACGGGAAAATTGTGTGGCGTCACGTTGGCAGACTACGCCATACCGTGTTGAATCAGAGGATCGAGGCCCTGATTGAACCAGAGCAACTGGCGAACAAGTCAAGCGAACAATAATACGACGATCAGACCAGTCGTTATCGTTTTCAACGTGTTACAACAGGATATGCCAGAGCCTGCAAGGCAGGCGATGGTCAGCTTCTCCGAATGACTACGGGGACGGGCTGGCGGTGTCGCCGTCAGGGAAAACCAGTGGGGCCAGTTCTTCCAATGCGCCACGATAAACATCGCGCTTGAAAAAGATCACCTTGCGCATTGGCAGCCAGTAATCCACCCATTCCCAGCTGTCAAACTCTGGCTTCTCTGTATGATCAAGACGCACATGGGACTCGTCTCCAACCAGCCGCAGCATATACCAAATCTGTTTTTGACCGATGCACACCGGACTCTGATGTTTGCGGATATAGCGCGATGGTAAGCGATAGCGCAGCCAATTGCGGGTGCAGCCCATTATTTCTACGTGATCCGGGTGTAGACCGGTTTCTTCCTCCAACTCCCGAAACATTGCCTCTTCTGGCGTTTCCGAGCGTTTTATACCCCCCTGAGGAAACTGCCAGGAGTCTTTGCCTGATCGTCGGGCCCAGAATACCTTGCCGCCACCATCACTAAGGACGATGCCCACATTAGGTCTGAATCCGTCGGAATCAATCATGCTGCTGGCGCCAGTAATATTGTCTTTGTTTGTCTATGATTCTTCCACAAACCCCCAACGGCTTCAAATCTGGACAAACAACACCTGACTGCCAGATTGTTCTTGCCGTTTGATTTAGTGGCATAAAAGTTTGACCTATAACTCAGGTTTTCGGCAACGTAACCCCTTTCTGGCCCTGATATTTTCCAGCTCTATCGGCGTAACTGGTCTCACAGACCTCGTCAGATTCTAAAAAAAGCATCTGCGCCACACCTTCATTGGCATAGATTTTTGCTGGCAACGGTGTGGTATTCGAAAACTCCAGAGTGACATGCCCCTCCCATTCCGGTTCGAGGGGCGTGACATTCACAATAATTCCGCACCGGGCATAGGTTGATTTACCAAGGCAAATCGTCAATACGCTGCGCGGTATACGGAAATACTCAACGGTTCGCGCCAAGGCAAAAGAGTTTGGCGGAATAATACAGACATCGCTGTTGATATCGACAAAACTGTCCGTGTCAAAGTCTTTGGGATCAACGATAGCGTGATTGATATTGGTAAAGATCTTAAATTCGGCCGCGCACCGAACATCGTAGCCGTAGCTGGATGTTCCGTAGGAAATCACTTTTTGCGCATCCTGATTTTGCCGCACCTGACTGGCTTCAAACGGCTCAATCATGCCATGCTCAAACGACATTCGCCTGATCCAGCTATCTGATTTAATAGACATACTGTCGCTCAGGTGGATTGAATAACAATATTCGGAAAACTCGCGCTGTAATCCTTTGCCTGGTTCGCAAGCGCCGCAGAGGTTTTACGTGCAATTTCTCGATACCTGAGCGAGATCGCGCCGTCCGGATCATTAACCACCGTGGGTTTACCCCCATCAACCTGCCGTCGAATGGAGATATCGAGCGGCAGAGACCCCAACAGATTGATATTGTAGTCCTCAGCCATTTGCAGCCCCCCACCCTGACCGAAAATGGGTTCCTCATGCCCACACTCACTACAGACATGAGTGCTCATGTTTTCAACAATGCCCAGAATTGGCACTTCAACTTTTTCGAACATTTTTAGTCCCTTTCGGGCATCAAGTAGTGCAATATCCTGTGGTGTAGTAACAATAACTGCGCCGCTGACCGGCACCTTCTGCGCCAGAGTCAATTGCGTATCACCAGTTCCGGGTGGCAGATCAATCACCAGATAGTCCAAATCACTCCAGTTAGTATCGTTAAGAAGTTGCTCCAGCGCCTGAGTTACCATCGGACCACGCCAGATCATAGGAGTTTCTTCATCAATCAGAAAGCCGATCGACATCGTTTCAATGCCATAGTTGCGCATTGGCTCTATCGATTTGCCATCAGAGGATTCCGGCTGACCCGACAAGCCCATCATTCTTGGCTGGCTGGGGCCGTAGATGTCAGCATCCAGCAAGCCCACTTTGGCGCCTTCGTGCGATAACGCTAACGCCAGATTCACCGAGGTTGTCGATTTACCAACCCCTCCCTTACCCGAGGCTACTGCTATGATGTTTTTTACGTTTTCCATTCGCTTCACGCCATGCTGCACTGAGTGGGCGATTATCCTGGTCGAAATATTGAGGTTCACCGTATCAATACCTTCCAGAGCCGTCACCAGTGGCGTGATCTCGGCACGCATTTGATCGTGGATACCGTTGCACGGGTAAGGCATCAGCAAATCAATCTCAGCAGTTGTGCCGTTGAGTTTTACTTCTCTGATGGCTTTTGCCGCTTGCAGGTTTTTCCCTGTGTTCGGGTCTGTGAAGCCCGCCAGTGCCTGCTCGACCAATTCTTTTGTTGCCGACATAGTTTCCAACCCCCGCCGTTGCGGTTCTCAATTAACAATGCGGCAATGATACACCAGCATCAACAATTTCTGCGCGCTGTTTCGGCCAATGGTTGTGCAGCAATCACTCGGACACAGCGCTCTAAAACGCTATACTTTGTGCCCCAACGCTCAAGCAATAGATAAATGACCAACAACGCCCAAGCAGACCCTGGAAAAAAGCGGGATATTCTTATCACCGCCGCACTGCCCTATGCGAACGGACCAATTCATTTGGGTCACATGCTGGAGTACATTCAAACCGATATCTGGGCCAGATTTCAACGCATGCGAGGTCACAATGCTGTGTGGGTATGGGCTGATGATGCGCATGGTACACCCATTATGCTGTCAGCACAGAACGCTGGAATTGAGCCACAGGCACTGATCGATCGCGTAAAGAAAGAACATGAAAACGATTTTGTCGATTTCCAACTTAGTTTCGACAATTTCCATACCACCCACTCCACGGAAAATCGACAGTGTGCCGAGCTGATTTATAAACGTCTCAAAGAAGGCGGCCATATCATCACACGCACCATCGAACAGCTCTATGACCCGGAAGCAGAAATGTTTTTACCGGATCGGTTTGTTCGCGGCACCTGTCCAAAATGCGGGTCAGAAGATCAGGACAGCGATGCCTGCGAAAACTGTAGTTCCACCTACGATGCCACTGAGCTGATCAATCCTCGCTCAGTAGTGAGCGGGACAACGCCGGTAATGAAAAACTCCGAACAATTCTTTTTTAAGCTGGATAATTTCGAATCCATGTTGCAGGAGTGGACTCAGGGTGACCAGCTTCAACCAGAAATCAGCAACAAGTTAAAAGAGTGGTTTGAGGGAGGTTTAAAAGACTGGGATATTTCCCGAAACAAACCCTACTGGGGTTTTGAAATTCCAGATGCACCTGGCAAATATTTTTATGTCTGGCTGGATGCCCCAATTGGATACATGGCAAGCCATAAGCATTTGCTTGGTGACAATACCGATGAATTCAGCCGCTACTGGGATAAAGGATCCGAAACCGAGCTGGTGCATTTTATAGGTAAAGATATCGCATATTTTCATACTCTGTTCTGGCCAGCTGTACTCGATGGTGCAGGGTTTAGAAAGCCAACCGGAGTTTATTGCCACGGCTTTCTAACGGTCGACGGTGCCAAGATGTCAAAGTCACGCGGGACCTTTATAAAAGCAAGGACCTATCTCGATCATTTACCACCGGAATATATCCGCTACTACTTCGCCGCCAAGCTCAACAATAAAGTCGAAGACATCGACCTTAATCTCGAAGATTTTCAAGCCAGGGTAAATTCGGATCTGGTGGGTAAAGTGGTCAATATTGCCAGTCGTTGTGCGGGCTTTATCACCTCACGCTTCGACGGTAAATTAGCTAATGAATTATCAGACCCGGCACTGTTCAGCGAATCAGCGAACGCTGCTGACTCGATCGCCGGTGCATTTGAAAATAGAGAGTACAGTCGTGCAATCAGAGAGATCATTGCACAAGCGGATAAGGCAAACCAAAGCATTGCAGAGAACGCTCCATGGACATTGATCAAGGAACCCGGCAATGAAGAGCAGGTACACCAAATATGCACCCTGGGTATCAATCTCTTTCGCAACTTAGTGGTTTACCTAAAACCTGTATTACCCGGCATCGCAGCACAAACCGAAGCCTTTCTGAACATTGATCCGCTAAGCTGGGATAACGCACAGACACCGCTGCTAAATCATGGTATCCAGAAATTCAAACCCATGATCAAGCGCATCGAGCAGGATTCAATCACGGCTATTGTGAATGCCAGCAAAGAAGATTTACTGACAACTGAAAGTACAACCCCTGTCACCGGACCTTTGGCAGATGACCCTGTCTCTGCAGAAATCGAATTTGACGACTTTGCGAAAATAGATCTGAGAGTTGCCACTATTACTGCGGCGGAACATGTCAAAGGAGCTGATAAACTATTACAACTCACTCTGGATTTGGGCAGCGAGCAGCGCAATGTATTTGCAGGAATTAAATCAGCTTACGACCCCACAACGCTAATCGGTCGTCAAACAGTGATGGTTGCCAACCTAAAACCTCGAAAAATGCGTTTCGGCCTATCGGAAGGAATGGTATTGGCGGCAGGACCAGGTGGTAGTGATCTGTATATTTTATCACCGGATCAGGGTGCCACTGCGGGAATGCGAGTAAAGTAATAGATCATGTCTGATCTGCTTATCATTCTGCTGGCAACTATTCTGGTGAACAACTTTGTGTTGGTTCATTTTCTTGGACTGTGCCCATTAATGGGCGCTTCGAGAAAACTGGATACAGCACTTGGTATGGGTCTGGCGACAACATTCGTGCTGACGCTCGCTTCGGTTTGTAGCTTTAGCCTGAATCAATGGGTGCTTGAGCCGATGGGCCTCGAGTACCTGCGGCTAATCTGCTTCATATTAATCATTGCGGGTCTGGTTCAATTTACAGAATTATTTATACGCAAGACCAGCCCCTTACTGCACAGCGTGTTGGGAATATTCCTGCCGTTGATCACCACTAACTGCGCTGTACTTGGTGTTGCTCTACTTAGTGTACGAACCAATGAATCATTTTTAGAATCTGCGTTTTACGGCTTTGGTGCGGCAATCGGGTTTACCGTGGTGCTACTCTTGTTTTCAGCTATGCGTGAAAAGCTTGACCACGCTGATATTCCCCTGCCATTCAAAGGCAGCGCTATTGCTCTCATTAGTGCGGGGTTTATGTCGCTTGCCTTCATGGGTTTCTCAGGAATGGTCTAGTCCACTTTATTCACGAGACGATGATCTAATTTGAAAGAAATGTCTATTTTTATGGCTGCAAAAATACATTCAGGCCTTTTGGCTAAAGCAGCAGCGTGTCTATTGGTGATCAGACGAATACACTGCTTAGCATCTGGCCTAACCAAGCTCGGCACGTGTCGGGCCACGTTTCTCACTCGATCAAGCGACCTGATTTGCACTATTTCCGCTGAATGGCGAATAGCCTTGAATATTGCGGGCTAGAACCATTCTGACTTCGCCCTACACTGACACTTCCCGTTGATATCATGATCGGCATTTTTGTCATAACCCTGATGGCGTTGGTTACCGGCGCTATCCTTGGTTTTGCGGCGTCCTGGTTTAGTGAGGATGAAGACTCACTGGCAGATCAGATCAACCAGCTGCTCCCGCAAACTCAGTGCGCACAATGCGGCTATCCCGGGTGTCGCCCCTACGCACTGGCAGTGGCAAATGGAGAGGCTAAAATCAACCAGTGCCCACCGGGTGGCGAGACAGGAATTGCCGCGCTGGCAGACCTGTTGGGCAAAGAAGTGATTCCACTAAATCAAGAATACGGCATAGAAAAACCCGTTTTTTATGCCCTGATTCGTGAGGTGGAATGTATTGGTTGCACGTTGTGTATAAAGGCATGTCCGGTCGACGCAATTGTGGGCTCAGCCAGGCTTATGCATACCGTTATTCAGGACCACTGTACTGGCTGCGAACTTTGCGTACCGCCTTGCCCGGTGGATTGTATTGATCTGATTCCTGTAAAAAACATGATGAGCGGGCAATCATTGTGACCAATCAAAGCACAATAAAAGACTCGATACGCAAGCTACATGGGGGAGTCATTTTTAACAAGGCAATCACGCCGCCAATCACACACTATCCCACGCCACCGGTTTTAAACATCAGCCTTATTCAGCATCAGGGTTTGGCGGGACAAGTCATTGTAAAAATCGGTGATGTTGTGCTCAAGGGGCAGGCACTTACGCAAAGTATGAATCTAAACGAGGTACCAGTACATGCCAGTGCATCAGGGACAGTGATCGCAATTAGTCATTCCCGTATCACCATTAAAACAAACTATGATAAGCCATTAGAAAAGAATACCTATTCTCCTCAATTATTAACTGCCGATCAGTTGTCTCAACTGCTTCATCAACATGGACTGGCAGGGCTTGGCGGAGCAGGATACCCGACCGCTCAAAAACTGGCACAGCTCAAAAATCATGGTTCAGTCCTTTTAATAAATGCCGCGGAATGCGACCCACTCATTCACTGCGACAATGCATTAATGTGTGACAAGGCAGCCCATATTATCGAAGGTATCAAAATCATCGCTGAAAGCTGTTCGATTGAACGGGTTATTATCGGCATTGAGGATAACAAGCCAGCGGCGATTAAATGCATCTCCACAGCTAGTTCGCAAGCAGGGTTCAATGCAGAAATCATCACCGTTCCATCAGTTTATCCCAGTGGCGCAGAGAAAATATTGCTTAAACTTTGCGGTGTAAACAATAAACCTTCGACGGAACCGCTGGCAAAACAGGGGTTCCTTTGCCTCAATATCGCAACGTGCTACGCGGCATACCAGGCGCTAGTCCAGGGGATCCCACTCATCTCACGCATTACAACCATTGTGGATGCTGAAGGAACAATTCGAAATTTCGAAATCCCAATTGGCACGCCAATCGATCACATCTACAAAACAGTTCATAACACGCATAAATTGCCGGATGAAAAATTAATAGAAATCGTCATCGGCGGAAAGATGATGGGTAGACAAGTTTCCCTTTTCGATGCAACAATCAAATCAACCAATTGCATTGTATTTACTCCGAGGGACAAAAAGACCCTACAACCCACTGCCTGTATTCGCTGTGGAGCTTGTGCCGATATCTGCCCCGCACAATTGCTGCCACAACAACTTTATACTTTTGCGGTAAATTTTAACGCCACGGTATTGGAACAGTACCAACTAAGCCAATGTGTAGAGTGCGCTTGTTGCGATACTGTTTGCCCCAGTCACTTACCGCTCACCCAGTACTTTGTTTCCGCAAAACAAAGAGTCACTGAAAATGATTTAGCCTTGCAACAGGCAAAGATTGCCAGATACCGCTTCGAAAAACGTGAAAAACGCCTTGCATCTGGTAAAGCGAATGCACGCAATACTTCGGCAAACAGACAAACCAGGTCACCGCAAAACAATGAATCGGACACCACAAGATCAGCTGATGCCAAAAAGGCACTAATTGAGGCCGCACTAAAGCGCAAGAAGACTAGACGCCCGTCTAAAAACCCCAACGGCAATCAAAGCAGCCAATCGTGAATAGAATCCATCATCACAAATCGCGGATTGATGTCTCACAAGTGATGCTTTTAGTATTGATCGCACTGATACCTGGTGTATTGATTTTTCATTATCAAACCGGGTGGGGCGGCCTGTTAAACGTTTGCTTCGCTATCATAGCAGCGCTTTGCTTTGAAACCGTCGCTCTAACGCTCCGTAAAAAAAACATCAAGACCGGACTTGGAGACTATTCCGCGATTGTCACGGCAGTACTAATTGCGTTGTGCCTGCCACCATTAGTACCGTGGTGGATTCCGATGATCGCGGTGGCAATAGCCATCTTATTAGCCAAGCACTGCTATGGAGGTTTAGGTCATAATATTTTTAACCCCGCAATGGCCGGTTATGCCGTAGTGTTAATAAGCTACCCCCGCGAGCTTAGCCTGTGGCCAGTGCTACCTGAAGCATTCAATCTTTCTCTTAGCGAGACGATACGAATCGTTTTCAACGGCGGATTAGTACAGAACACGAACTGGGATGCACTAACTGGCGCTACCGCGCTGGATAAAACCCGAGACCTGTTAATACAGGGAACTGTCACTTCCGATATTCGGGCACTTACCCACGGGTTGTTCGGAGCACGCCACAGCGAGTGGGTAAACCTGGCTTTCCTTTTGGGTGGTATCTATCTGTTATACAGACGCATCATTAGCTGGCACATCCCGGTGGCCATCATCAGTGCAGTCATCTGTCTTTCCACACTACACACACTTTTCTTTGCAAATGTTCCGGGCACACCGATCTTCCATCTGTTCGGCGGTGCAACCATGCTATGCGCTTTTTTTATTGCAACTGATCCTGTTAGCGCCGCCGCAAGCAACCGAGGTCGGATAATCTACGGTGCTGGCGTCGGTATTTTTATTTACCTCATCAGAAACTTTGGCAGCTTCCCGGACAGTATCGCTTTCGCCGTTCTACTGATGAATTGTGCTGTGCCAATGATCGACAGGTTTGATCACTATATGAGGCCGGGTCGCTAATGCTGAACCGCCTGGTGAAGCGTTTTTACCGACAGCCTGTGGTGCTGGCTCTCTTTGCATTTTGCATTGGCTCCGTGCTCTGGTTTGTTGACCTAACCACTGCATCACGCATTAGTTATAATGAACAAGAAAAATTGCAGTCCACTCTCGCTGAAGTATTGTCAAATCACCCCTATGATAATAATCTCGCACCAACGAAAAATACACTCTACGATGAAGTAATCCAGCAAACCCGAACCATCTACACTGCCAGTCTGAATGGCATTCATTCAGCCACTATTATCAGTGCGATGGCCGCTGATGGTTATGCCGGTCAAATTGAACTTCTGGTCGGAATTTCAGCAAAAGGCAATATAGTGGGGGTTAGAGTAATTCAACATCAGGAAACTCCGGGATTAGGCGACGATATTGAGCTGCGACGTTCTAACTGGATACTGAGCTTCAACGGTAAGAACATCAACACCCCTATAGTGTGGGCAGTTAAACGCGATGGCGGCACATTCGATCAGTTTACCGGTGCTACAATTACTCCACGGGCTGTGGTAAACGCCGTGCGGAAAACTCTGATTTTCTATGATGCTCATCAACATGAGATTTTTAGCAGGCTATGAGCACACAATCTGAAATCAGTATACCCGGCATATTTTCCGAACGCCTTTGGTCGGGAAACGCCGCGCTGGTTCAATTGCTGGGGCTGTGCCCATTACTGGCGGTCAGCAACACCATGGTGAACGGTCTGTCACTGGGACTGGCGACCGTAATGACGTTGGTAATAGCAAACATAAGTGTTTCTTCAACCCGACACTGGCTGCTATACGAGATCAGAATTCCGGTTTTTGTGTTACTAATTGCGGGCATTGTGACCAGCATTGGTATGATCATGAACGCATGGGTTCACGAACTATATCTGCAGCTCGGTATATTCATACCACTGATCATAACCAATTGTGCAATCCTTGCGCGTGCAGAGTCTTTTGCATCAAGAAACCCGGTTGTTATTTCCGCTATCGATGGATTCTCAACCGGATGCGGCTTCGCTTTGGTATTGATAACACTTGGCGCAATTCGCGAACTCATTGGCAATGGTACTGTATTTGCCGATGCACACTTACTGTTCGGACCCATTGCTCGCCACTGGACAATACAGATAGGTGACTCTTATCCTGGCTTATTGATCGCGATCTTGCCACCAGGCGCATTCATCCTGCTGGGCCTGCTGATCGCGTTAAAAAACTGGCTGGAACAACCACCCGGCTGAACAGCCTGTAAATAAACGAAGGCTAATCATGATCTATTCTCAAGACCGAAATAAAATTCGTCAGCAGTATTTAGATGTCTGGAAAAAAGCTATTAATAACGAGCCATTAGAGCCGCTTGAAGCACTGATCGCCGATGTAATTCGCGAACACCCGGAATATCACCCTTTAATGAGTAATGCGGATGCGGCAATTGAATCCGAATTTTATCCGGAACACGGCACCACAAATCCTTTTTTACATATGGGTATGCACATCGCATTGCGAGAGCAAGTAGGTACAGACCGACCAGCAGGTATTGCAGATATTACCCGCAAGCTACTGTTGCGTTACCAGGATAGCCATGAGATGGAGCACCATATGATGGAGTCACTCGGTAAGTCTCTGTGGGAGGCTCAACGCAACAACACATCGCCAGATGAGCAGGCTTATATGGAATCGCTGCGTGAGCTGGCGTCACGTCGCCGTTGAAGGTTGATACTGATAAATCTTTTTTAAAATCAATGGCAGGGTGTACATCGGTAATTGCCACACGCCTACAAAAATAAAAAAGTACTCACCCAGGCTGGCACCGGCAATGGCCGCCACCATGCCCATATTCCGATAAGCGCACAACAGGCATGCCGTTGTGACATCTTGTTGTCCGATGAACCGCAGACAAAAGTGAGTGATCAGATGTACGCTCAAATTCAAGCCAAATGCGAGTAGCACAAGTAACAGAAGAAATTGCGGATCTTCTATCATTAGATCGCGAACACCGTCCATCACAGAAAGCCCAAAAACCATCAATAGAAAAAGCACTATCACAGGAGATTGCTGTCTTATCGTCTTTTCAGACTGAACCGATAGTAGCCATCTGACTAAAGCGACCAGCAGAAACGGCAAAACTATGTAAGTCAAAATCCGACTGACATACAGGGATAAATCAATATTGACACTGGTTTCAACGAATATATTTAGAAAAATATACAGCGGCACTGGCATTAAAATAGTCCCAACCAAACACACTACCAGCGCCAATGCATCATTCAGGTTAAATATTTTTGCAAGGGCCGTGGTCGCCGTGATCGAGCTTGTACACATCGCCACCACTGCAAATAAATACCATTCAGTCTGGTTCCAGGGGGATAGTACAAGACTGACACACAGTGGTAGAAACACCAGCTGCCAAAATAATATTATCCAACTCGCCGGGTGATGGAAAACACTGTAATACACATCCCGAAAGCGCACTTGAAATATAGCGAAAGTAAATAAGAGGAATATGGCAGGTAATAATAAGGGTTTGCATAATGCCGCCAGTTGCGGAAATACCACCCCCAGAAAGATCGACAGGGCGAGAATCGTTAGCTGCCGATTAGAACTCACTGATCATCCGGTCACACAGACCTTTTTGCCTGAACCCAGTAATGATCAAGTTCATCGGCATTGAGATCACTCAGCTCGCAACCCTCTGCTTTAGCAGCGCTTTCAACAAATCGGAATCGACGTTCAAATTTTGCGGTGGCCTTCTTTAGCGCTTGCTCTGGATCCACCTTCAGGTGCCGGGCGGTATTTGTTGCGGCGAAAAGCAAATCTCCCAGCTCATCCTCAATGGCTTTAGAAGCCAGCTGTTCTGAACTGTTAATCGCACTACGCAACTCTGACAGCTCTTCATCAATTTTATTTATCACCGGCTCCAGCTGCTGCCAGTCGAACCCCACTCTGGCGGCCCTTTTCTGAATTTTCTCTGCGCGTGTGAGTGCAGGCAGAGCCAATGCCACATCCGCAATTGCCGAGGTATCACGCGGAGATTTTTCAGACCGTTCCTGATGCTTCAAGTGCTCCCAGTGAGCACGCAGTTGCTCTTCATCTTCAAAGGCCAGCTCGCCAAAAACATGGGGATGGCGACGAATCATTTTATCGGCAATACCTTTTGCCACATCAGCAAAATCGAACAGGCCCAGATCGTCCGCTATCTGCGCGTGAAACACCACCTGAAGCAGAAGGTCCCCCAACTCATCCTGCAAGCCAGTGCTATCGTCACGATCAATCGCATCCGCCACTTCGTAGGCTTCTTCAATGGTGTAAGGGGCGATCGATCGAAACGTCTGCCTTATATCCCAGTCACAGCCAGTATCAGGGTCACGCAACCTTGCCATTACAGATAAAAGCTGTTGAATATCCCCCACTAAACGTTACGCACCGTTGTCGTGGCCTGAAGACGATCAGAACTGAAACCGAATACCAAAATGTATGTTATCGTCCAGCTCCCAGTTGACATTGGATTGATCTTCAATTTCCAGCAGTCGATAACCAACAAATGCTTTGGCTTGCGGCACTATCTCGAGAGACAGGCTGGCAGAAATTTCAATAAGGGATTCAGTATCACCAAAAGTTGTAATACCAGGAGTAAAAAAACCTTCAATCGTCAGATCGATCGGGTTGTAACCCAAAGGGTATTGAATATTTATTGAACCTCCGATAGCGAGCGCACCGGCATCAACCGAAGCCTCCTTGACTTCCCCAATGTACGCTTTCGCGCCAAATGCCAGCTTGTAAGGAATACGAGTACTGGTGGGCACACCCACGGCAACTAATTTAGTGTGGAAAATCACATCATCCAGGTCATTATAAAAAATACCAAGAGATAGCTCCCCGCCATCATTCAATGGAGAGAAAGGCGTAAACAGTTCAAGGTTGGCTGTCTCATTACTTAATGCTAAGTTCAGCCCGGAGGCGTGTACCGGATTGCCGATCATCAAACCAACGGCGGCGGCGACTGGTAGTAGTTTGCGCATGGTCTTTCCGTTCAAAGGGATATCATTTTTCAGAACACGCAGTGTAAGCGTGTTCACAGCGGAAGCGGTCGGCGACTAAAAAAATGCACATCGCCAAGCCTTACATCGTACCGGACACACCATTAAACTGAAACTACAACGATGAATGAAACTCCATACAATTCAGTAAACGATGAACGACTCCAGTCTTTGCTGCACTGGCTGAACAGCGAGGATATCGACTTCGATCATCTCACCGTCGCCTCAGCGGATGCCGGATTTCGGCGCTATTTTCGCCTGCATAATCAGAATTCATCATTAATTGCAGTGGATGCTCCCCCTGAATACGAAGACACCGCTGCATTTATAGCTATCGCCAACAGGCTCAGAAATAGCGGACTTCGACCACCGACAATACATTGTTACAGCTCGGAAAAGGGTTTCCTGTTAATCGAAGATTTTGGGGATAGACATCTTCAGCAATCACTCGAGCAAAGCCAGGCTGAGGGAACACTGCCCAATCATCTTTACCAGCAGGCGATGACTTCAATTGAACGAATGCAAAAGCACACTGACACCACGCTGTTACCTGTTTGCGATTCAGCATTCTTACGCGCAGAGCTGGAACTATTCCCTACGTGGTATCTCAACACTCATCGTGATATCCATCTTGATTCAGAACAACGCGAGATACTGAAAAACACCTTTGATTCACTGACCAGGTCTGCCACAGCGCAACCCTACCGATTTATGCACCGCGATTATCACTGCAGAAATCTTATGGTCCCTGATCAGGACACCCTGGGACTTATTGATTTTCAGGGCGCAATGTTGGGACCGGTGACTTATGATCCCGTTTCATTACTAAAAGATGTCTACATTGACTTGTCAGCCGATTTCCAGCAGCAATTAATGGAACAACACAGAGCAACACTCACTCCCGAGATTGATCCACAAACTTACCGACGCTGGTTTGATCTGATGGGGTTACAGAGGCACCTGAAAATCCTGGGTATTTTCAGCAGACTAAAACACCGCGACAATAAGCCTCACTATCTGTCCCACCTCCCGACAGTAATCAGCCATATTGAGAAAACCCTGGCCAATTATGCGGAATTATCCGAGTTTTATGCTTTGTTCAAACAATTACACACAGGCAACCACTTAACATGAAAGCAATGTTACTGGCCGCCGGACGAGGAGAACGTCTTCGCCCACTCACGGACGATTTACCAAAGCCACTGGTCAAAGCAAACGGCAAAGCACTAATTGAATATCACCTTGAAAACCTGCATAAGAGCGGCATCAATGAAGTTGTCATAAACACCTGCTGGAAGGGGGAAAAGCTTGTTGAATACCTTGGAAATGGACGTCGCTACGGGGTAAACATTAGTTATCGTCATGAATCAACCGCTCTGGAAACAGCCGGTGGAGTGGCAAACGCACTGGATTTACTCGGGGATCATCCGTTTTTACTCATCAGCGCCGATATCTGGTGCAACGCAGACTTATCAAGCCTGATCGAAAATGCCGGTCAGCAACTTGCCCATATTATGCTGGTGGAGAATCCTGCTCATCATCCCGATGGTGATTTTAGTTTGCAGGGAGATTTCGTTTTACCAAAGACTACCAATAGCTTTACCTACTCCGGTGTGGGCATTTACTCTCCTGACCTATTTAGAAACCTGCCAAAAGGCGCTGTACCATTGCTCACGGTTTTAATGGCAGCCATGGCCCGCAAGCAGATTACCGGGAAAGTCCATGATGGATCCTGGTTTGATATCGGCACCACGGAACGGCTGGCTGCACTGGAAAAATTCCTGCGGGTATCATGATCATGACAAAGATCTAAATTCTACTTTGTGATCCAGTATTTCGTCGTCCCTGAATATAAATTTTCCCCACACTGACTCGCCGCTCAGCACCCTGGGCAACCAAATTTTATCATCCGCCCACATTTCATCATAGGGAATTGCTTCCTTGTCAAACCAAAGGGGAACAGCCTCGTCCGTTTCGACAAGATTGCCCGTGTGATTGTCAGCAGTGAAAACATGCACATGAATGGAGTAACCGTCGGTAAACTGAAATCTCAACTCTCCAACCGAACGGGGATCAACAGGAGTGACACCTACTTCTTCCTGAACCTCGCGAACCGCACACTGCTGCAGCGTTTCCCCGGGATCAAGCTTCCCGCCCGGGCCATTGATCTTGCCAGCACCCAATCCCCGTTTTTTTCTGATTAGTAGTATATTGTCGCCCTCAAGAATAAATAACAAAGTCGCCAAATGTACTGCCGTCCAGTTATCATCAATCTGATCAAGAGTGTAGGTTTTGTTCTCCCCAGACACTATCAATGCTCCGAATACCGTTGTCACTCACTGTAACGCGGAATGCATCAGGCGTCATTAAGCAACAACGACCTCCACAGACTTAATTCTCAAAAGGTGTCCCCGATGACAAATAACGTAATTGATTTCCTGCAGTCCAGGCGATCGGTGGTTGCTAAAAAAATGGTGCCGACACCTCCCGATGAAACGCACTTACAGGAAATACTAAAGTGTGGCCTGCGGGTACCAGACCATTCAAATGTGCAGCCTTTCCAAATTATTGTGATTCAGGGTGACGCCAAAAAGAAATTCTCACAGACGGTGATTCTTCCCGCGGCAAAACTACGAGCGAAAATGACTAACGAGCCCTTCAACGAAGCACTTGAAACACTGGAGCTCGGCAGAATGCAGCGCAGCGGCGTTGTGTTAGCAGTTTTGTTTAAACCGGTAATCCCTCACAAGATCCCAACCTGGGAGCAACAACTCACCTGTGGCGCTGTGTGCAGTCATTTGTTAATCGCTGCACAATCACTGGGTTACGCAGCTCAGTGGCTGACCGAGTGGCCTGCCTATGACAAATCCGTTATCGAGGCACTGGGGGGCACCGCAGAGCCTGATCAGATCGCCGGCTTCATTCATATCGGAGAAAAAGCAACGGAGCCTACAGAACGCAAGCGCCCCGTGCCAGAAGACATCATTCACTACTGGCGCTAACCTGAATTATTCATAAGGCGACCAATAGTAAATTCTAAACCTTTTAGCGAATGCTGCCGACTTCCAAAGAGTTCCTGTCGGAGTTCAGTCTCTGTATAGACTCAAACAAATTGCTCAAGTGAATTCGCCAAAACAAATTTCAGCAAAAAATCTAACCGTCTGATCACTCCCGAATTTTCACCCGTTGGTCTGGCGAAAAAGAAGAAATATATGTCATTAAAACTCACTAATGATCCAGCCACCGCAGATGACTACGGCAACCCCTGGACAACCGTTAACAGCACTACTGTTTACGAAAACCAGTGGATACATGTTCGCGAAGACCAGGTGCTAACCCCGGCAGGGTCAGAGGGTATCTACGGAGTAGTTCATTTTAAGAGTATCGCCGTTGGTATTATCCCCATTGATCACGAACAACATACCTGGCTGGTTGGCCAATACCGCTATCCACTGAAGGAATATTCCTGGGAGATTCCCATGGGTGGTGCACCTGAGCACACTGATCCGATGGACGGGGCAATTCGTGAACTCAGGGAGGAAACCGGCCTGACCGCTGGCATCTGGCACAATCTAATGAAGGTACACCCTTCAAACTCAGTGTCAGACGAGGGAGGATTTATTTATGTTGCCACCGACTTGACTCAGGGCGACTGGGAGCCCGAAGACACCGAACAACTTATTGTGAAACGAGTTCCTCTCCAGGATGCTATAGAAATGGTATTGACCAACCAAATCACCGACTGCATTTCTGTCGCCGGACTACTACGAGTGCAAGTTGCGTTAAATACTGGTGAAATGTCTCTTTAAGACCTCAACAAGCGCTGCGCTATCACACAGATAACAAGCTGAATTTAGAATTAACCGAAAGTACTTAAACACAAAACCAGACACTTAATAAAATTGTCGTTAAAGCCTGCGCTATAATGACAATTCCGCTTAACCTATGCATTTCTGGTAAATGAAAAAAATAATTATCGATACCGATCCGGGAATAGATGATGCGTTGGCGCTATGCTATGCGTTTGCGCACCCCGATCTGGACATCATCGCCCTGACCAGCATTTTCGGTAATGTATCCAGCTCCCTCGCAGCAGACAACGCACTGCGTCTTTGTGAGCTCACTGGCATTGAAATTCCAGTGGCACCGGGTGCTGATAAACCACTGCAAATTACTCCAAATAAACACGCAGATTTTGTGCATGGCGCTAATGGGTTTGGCAATATTGATATCCCGTTAGGTAACCGTCATCCGCTCACTCAAAGTGCAGCGGACCTGATCATAGAAAAAGTACAGCAACACCCTGGTGAAATAACAATTATTGCTGTCGGGCCACTTACAAACATTGCGCTAGCACTGCAGGCAGCACCTGAAATAGTGGATAAAGTAAAAGAAGTTATTATTATGGGCGGAGTGTTCTATCGCAGCGGCAATGTCAGCCCATATGCTGAAGCTAACATCTGGAATGATCCGCATGCAGCACAGGAAGTTCTGACCGCGGATTGGCCAGTGGTCATTCATGGATTGGATATTACCTATCAAATTGCATTTCAACGCCCGTTTTTCGATCACCTGGCGAATGTAAACCCCAAAACAGGCAGCTTCCTGCGCGATGCCGCTGATTTTTATATTAATTTTTATCAACAACAAAACAACTTTTCAGGATGCTGCCCACACGATCATCTGGCGGTTGCATACGCAAGCAACCCACAGTGGTTTCACCTGGAAGATGCTGCATTTGACGTGATTGTCAGCGGCGAGGAAATTGGACGCACTCTTAATACCCTCAAAGACGATACATCACAGTCCACGAGCAATAAAAAAATTGCACTGACAGTAGACAGCGATGCACTGCTTGCTGACTACCTGCAGACACTTTCTCTGCAAGGAGAGTAAAGGCCTTATTTGCGCCGATACTCCCCGTAAACGTCATCAGAAATCTCTGCCAGTTTATCATACACACCAGGACATGCCGCCACTACACGATCACCACACTCGAGCATTCGACGTTGATCCTGTTGCTGTACCTTACCACCTGCCTCTTCAATAATAAGTAATGCGGC
The DNA here is from genome assembly GCA_964574535.1 of uncultured Granulosicoccaceae bacterium. GTDB lineage: Bacteria > Pseudomonadota > Gammaproteobacteria > Granulosicoccales > Granulosicoccaceae. The sequence goes on from CAZNOB010000025.1 coordinate 24,263, forward strand.
CAAGCAGTCCCATGGGTACATATGGGCTTCCGTATAGCCAATGAGTCGTCCGCACGCTACATACACGAGCATGAGAGCGCCAGAGGCATTCTGATAAAAAATACCGCTCTCTTCAACAAGTAAACGTTTTAAGAGGTTTAACACTAAATCTGCAGGAAACCTATTGCTATAGCCTGTACCTACCGATCCACTATCAAGACTTTGGGAAGATGAAGGCTTAATCGGTATGTCATTAAGCCAGGCACCCTGTCCAGACACCGCTCGATAGGTTTCCTCGGCAACAGGATCTATAACGACACCTAGTACTGTTCGCGAATCCTGAATACAGGCCAGAACAACACACCAACCAGGCCGGCCAACAATGAAACTCGCTGTTCCGTCGATGGGGTCTATCACCCAGGTGTAGCCACTAGTGGTTTCTATGTTATCGAACTCTTCTCCAATGATGCCATCAGTGGCGAACGCGTTAATTATGTGTTGCCGCAAATACTGCTCTACCTCTCGATCGGCATTGGACACAAAATCCTGCTGCCCCTTATTCTCGATGGTTAAAGTGCCCAGCGACTGGAAATGTTGCAAAGCTATTTGTGCAGCTTGCGTCCCAACCTTTAAGGCAATATGGAGTCGTTCTTCTATCGTAGACACTATTTTTTCAGACCTCGCGACTGCACGGCGCCGCACGCAAAACCGGGGGATTGATTATCAGGAAACCTGCATCAAGAGTTCAACATTGCGCTGTCCTTCAGCTCCAGGCACTGCAATACGCGCTTTCCCTTCAACGGCATCAATAAAGTTCTGAATTTCCCCAACGTAGGGATTCACGACTTCAAATGCCAAAGGTGTGTTGTTGATCAGAATATTACCATCTCCTCCCGGGCCCAATGTCCCCTCGCACACCACCGATGCCTCATCACAATGCAACTCGAACCTTGAGGGCGTACTAAACACGACTGATGTGGTGATATCTGCCACCACCCCCTCTCCAAACTGAAGCGAAACACTGGCGGTTTCATCATGCGGTCCGCCGTATTTACTTTTATCAATCACAGAACTGGTTCGGGTAACCTCACCACACACCGGTAACAACATCCAGCGCATTAAATCAATACAGTGCGTGCCGACGCCAGCAAGCCCCCACCATTGCCCCAACTCCCTTGAGGCCCGCCAGTTGCTGTTATCTTCTGCCTGCCAGGTCCAGATTGCGCGTGCATACCGGGGCTGCCCAAAAGTGCCATTGTGAAGCTGTTCGGCAATTTTTCGATGTCCATCATGCCAGCGCAAATGGTAGGCAATTCCCAGCTTTACTCGCTCTTCAGTACAGGTTTCTGTGATTGTCGCTGCATCTTCAACACTGGTCGCCATTGGCTTTTCAAGTAGCACGTGCTTGCCTGCTCGCGCAGCGGCGATTGCCTGTTGTGCATGCAGGCCGTCCGGTGTTGCGATAATTACTGCTTCCAGACTGGGGTCGGCTAAAAAAGCCGATAAAGAGGAATAGGCGTTGACAGGGGCAACCGCACCGTGTTGATTGGCAAACTCTGCAGCCCGGTCTTCACTACGACTCAAGACACTCCAGAACCGGGCGCCTTTAACATGTTGCATGGCTGGCGCTAATTGCATATGTGCTATCCGCCCTGTACCTATGATGCCGACATTAATGCTCATGCGACGCCTGCCTTGAAGTTAGAATGTGACTACTATAACGGAAAGCATTTCACGTCACACCCATCTCAACTGCAGGTAAAACATGTCATCTCTGGCTCAACATACACACTGGATATTCGATATGGATGGCACTCTGACAGTGGCCTCTCATGACTTCGATAAAATCAGGCAACAACTGGGTATCGCTGAGGGCTTACCTATTCTGGAGGCCATTGAAAAAATGCCACCAGACCGGGCAAGCTCCATGCACCGTGAGCTGCACCGGCTTGAGATGGAAATAGCGGAACATTCACAACCACAGCCGGGGGCTGCAGAATTTCTGTCATCTTTACAAGAGAATGGATGCAAACTAGGTATTTTAACGCGTAATGCAGAAGATATAGCGCACACCACACTATATGCGGCAGGCCTGGCTGAATTTTTTGAACCCGATAGAATCATTGGCCGCGAACGCTGCGAACCGAAGCCAGATCCGGCAGGGATTCATTTACACCTGACACAATGGAATACCACTGTGTCAACTGCCGTAATGGTTGGCGACTATTTATTCGATCTTCAAACCGGGCGCAATGCCGGTGTGACAACGGTTCATTTCGAACCCGCGGGCGATTTCGAATGGCCTGAGCTCACGGATATCAAAAGTCGGAGCTTTGCTGAACTCAGGCAGTATTTATAGAGTGCGACTAACACAACTTAGTTTTTATTCGCGATAAACCACAAAGGACTCATTCAGAAACCACAAACCGCCATGCTTACTTAGTACCTCACGGGTGGCATCAAAATACTGATTTTCCATCATGACCTCATCCACACGATCGTCAGCAATTTGCGCCACATAGACCGCCGCATTCCATGCCGCTAACAACGAAGAAGTACCAATATGAGACATCTCTTCGGGCAGTGAATGTAACTGGTACTTAAAGAGAGAACCTTCATCTGCATAAGAGCCACAATGCAAATCAGTCTCGTCTCCGAGCTCGTGCTTCAATGCTTCGATAATATCGTGTCGAGGTGTCGGAAACGGCACTTCATCCGGCCAGATTCTGCGCACAATCTCCATACCCGGATCGTAGCCGGTCGACTGCACAACCACCATACGTCCATTGCAGGCCAGAGACCTGGCAAGTGGTGCCACGACAGTTCGAGCCTTCACCTCAGCAGGCTGGCGAGAACGATAAGGCTGCGCGCAGATAACAAGATCATAACCATCGATCATTGGGCCAGATTCAGGGATGACTGAATCCAGAGCAAATCGCTGATCTTCACGGTACAGCACAATCATCGCAGGATTGACGTAAAGCGGGTTCCCTGTTTTTTCACTGGGCCTGGTTTGCCAGCCCTCTCGTACGATCTCTGTGAGATCTCTCAGCTGTCGATCAAAATCCTTGGCGGTACTGCCGTTCAGGGCAATATCCCAACGTTTAAAATTCTCCTGATCGGTTTCACGTTCCGGGTAAAGCTGTGGTGCCTCTTTATAACGCATGTTTGTAATGACCATCACCATCTGCGGATGCTCAGCGAACCGGTCTGCCATTTTCTCAAGCCCAAGCCGCACGTCTTCCATACTGATTTCTTTGGCGGCCACCAGCAATGGGATTTGTGGAAATTGGTCATGCATCGCGCGCAAAACATGCGATAGCACCGCAGCATCCCCCATACCTGCATCGAACACTCTCAGCGATGGCGGAGAGGGTGCTAATTTGACAAGTTCTTCATTGATCCGCTGTGCAATACACCATTTTTCATTGGTGGTGGTGACGAACAACAAGTATTTCTCACGGCTGTCAAAGAAGCGAACCGGTTGTCCGGATTTAGAATCTGTTTTTTCCACCACTATCTATCACCATCTGGCCATTTAAATTGCATACCGTATTGTAGTCGATTCCCGAATACGGACAGGATTGTCGCCTGGCGGACGCAGGCAGGTTAGGATAGCCCTATGTTAAACTTTTTTGAAAAACTAACCGATCCTTTTCCACCGTCAAAACCGACCACACCACCTTATAACCTGCTGGCGTTTATCTATCACTACAGTAAAGATATGCGCTGGCCACTGGTTTTTCTTGCGGTACTCACGGCCTCGATGGCGGTACTGGAAGTCATGTTATTTGGTTTTCTGGGGCAACTGGTTGACTGGTTGGCAGATCGCAATCCGGAAACACTTTTAAACGAAGAAGCCCCCACGCTTATCTGGATATCAATCGTGCTGCTGATATTACTGCCGGCGCTCACTTTACTCCATACGATGATCAGCCATCAGGCGTTGCTGGGTAATTTTCCGATGGCCATCCGCTGGAATGCCCATCGATACCTTCTGGGTCAAAGCATTTCGTTTTTCCAAAATGATTTTGCCGGTCGGATTGCCACGAAGGTAATGCAAACCTCGCTATCAATCCGCGAGGCGGTAATAAAAGTCACTGATGTATTTATTTATGTCACCGTATACTTTTTGTCGATGCTGGGGATAATTCTCAATTCCAGTGTGGTGTTGATGCTGCCACTTTTTGTTTGGTTATGTCTGTATGTTCTCACACAACTATACTTTATCCCTCGCTTGAAACGCGTGTCGACACTACAGGCTGATGCGCGTTCTACGATGACCGGAAACATTGTCGATAGTTACACAAATATATCGACAATCAAACTCTTTGCGCACACCGATCGCGAAGAAGAATACGCTAAAAAAAGTATGAGTGAATTCATGCAAACTGTTTATCATCAGATGCGTTTATCCACGGGGGTTGAGTTATGCGTGAGCATGCTAAACTATTTATTGATCTTCAGCATATCGGCTACGGCTATAGTCCTATGGATGGACAATTCGATCAGCATTGGTGCAATCGCGATTGCCGTTGCACTTGCCCTGCGACTAAACGGCATGTCACATTGGATTATGTGGGAACTCAGCGCTCTGTTTGAACATATCGGCTCGGCTGCAGATGGCAGAAACACATTATCCAATATCCAGCAAGTCACCGACGATCCACAGGCAATCCCCCTGGTAGTAGAACAGGGCAGCATTACTTTCGATTCTATTGGATTTAACTACGGTGGAAGTGAGAGGATAATTACTGACCTTAGTCTCCATATAAAACCGGGTGAGAAAGTTGGTCTGGTTGGTCGATCAGGTGCCGGAAAATCCACACTGGTCAACCTGCTGCTAAGATTTCATGATGTAGAGTCGGGCCATGTTCTTATCGATGATCAGAATATAGCAACAGTGACTCAGGATAGTTTGCGCTCCCACATCGGCGTTGTGACGCAGGATACCTCTTTACTACATCGAAGCGTGCGAGAAAATATCTTGTACGGTAACCCTGACGCTACAGAACAAGACATGTTCGATGCGGCTCACCAGGCTCAGGCACATGATTTTATTGTTAACCTAAGCGATCCACACGGCGGTACAGGTTATGATGCACAGGTCGGAGAACGCGGTGTAAAATTATCTGGTGGCCAGCGTCAACGAATTGCGATTGCAAGAGTATTATTAAAAAACTCCCCCATCCTTGTATTAGATGAAGCCACTTCAGCACTTGATTCGGAGGCAGAAGCCGCTATACAACAAAGCCTGTTTACGTTAATGGAGAACAAAACGGTTATTGCTATTGCACACAGACTATCGACAATAGCGGCGATGGACAGACTCGTGGTGATGGACCAGGGTAAGATCATTGAACAGGGCACACATCAGCAACTTATTAAGCTGAATGGAATCTATGCAACACTTTGGAACCGTCAAACCAGCGGATTTCTGGGTGATGAACCGGAGTAGCTTTATAATACAACTGCGCTCTCTTTTATTCGCTGCACAAAGGGTTTATCAGCCGGAGACCATTGCACCTGATCAATATCACGGGCGGCCAGCCAACACATTTTATCGTGATCCCGTAATTCGATTTCACCACACCAGCGTGTCACCACAAAGGCATGAAGTCTAATTATCTGCTGACTATTGTTGTATTCATAAACACCCAACTCTGAGTCCGGCCAGGCATCAATCGAAAGCTCTTCTCGTAGTTCTCTTACCAGACAATCAGACATTAATTCACCCGGCTCACGCTTGCCCCCCGGGAACTCCCAATATCCATTCAAGCTGCCCTTACAACGACGCATCGCCAGCGTCTCAGTCAAAGCCGAATTAAGCCGGGATTGACGCTGAATCACGGCGGCCGCCACCTCCAGAACAATCATGGATGAATTCAGATAGTTTTTTATGACCAAGGAAGCGCGGCAAAGGCCGGCTTGCTACTGCTCCAGTTCATCAAGCAAGTCCAGCTCATCCGGAATCAGGGGCTCATCATCCAGCATATCCAATTCATCAAGCTCATCGGTTAATTCATCATCGCCCACTTCGGGCTCAGCAGGCCGATAATCAATTTTATCGCAGTCTTCGACCTGACAACGGCGGTAGGAAAGATACGCTTCACGAGTAAAAATGTAGGGATCAATAGCGGCTTGTTCCAGTAAATCTGCTTTTCCTAAATTTTGCTCTCTCTGATTTATCAGATTGAGTGCCATCATTTCGCTAACGATATCCTGACCAACTGCAGCATCACCCAGGTTTCCAAGCACCTCGGCCTGCAGATACGTATCCATCGCTGTACCAACTACACCTCGCAGTGTACGGGGACCAAATACAGGCAACACGACATAAGGCCCTTCTGGTATTCCCCACACTCCAAAAGTCTGGCCGAAATCTTCGTGGTTTTTGTTAATATTCATCATAGAGGCAACATCGATAAACCCACCCAGGCCTGCAATAGTATTGATGGTAAGTCGCGACGTATCCCAAAAAGCCTGCTCTGCTTTTCCTTGCAGTGCATCATTCGCTACCACACCCACATCACCGAGGTTACTGAAAAAATTGCGCACACCCGTGCGAACCAGCGCAGGGGTATACTCCCGATAGTGTTCCGCCAGTGGACGCAAAGCTTTCTCATCAAGCTTGCTGTTAAATCGAAACATCAGGCGATTATATTTTTCAAATGGATCTCCAGCAGTTGGCGTGATGCCCTCGTCCGGGTCTTGTTTTAGCGCGGCAAGTTTCTCTTCAATGGTGACTACCAGTGCCGTTTTCGCCACTGACATGATCATCTCAAAGGCTGTGGTTTCGCGCGGCGGCGATATTGAATCATCCACCGTTACCTGAGGCGTCTCGGTCTGTGCCGCTGGTGTTGCATGTAATGACAGGCTGACCATCAGCAGCAGCAGCAGCAGCAAAATAAACCACTGTCTCATCATATTTTAACTCTTGTAAATCATGGCTTTAGTTATAATATGCACGGAATGCATCGAAAACAAGACGCAAAAGAGTATTCGTTCAGTTGTTCACAATACCGTAAAACTTAATTTCCGAAGGATGACGTACAAAAAACAGGGCGATACATCATCATCGTTTTTTCTGCCATAAATTCTCAGTTGGCCTGTTGAGTCAACCACACAGTCAACAATCCCGGCAGTAAAACACGCTTAGCTCGCTGATTAACGAAAAACCTAAGGCCTTCTTAACCATGGAATCAGTGAAACGTGTAGGAGACCACACAACAGAGTGACTTTTTGAGTTCAACTCATTGCAGCCTGCCGACGGCAGACTTATACTAATTTCAGAAATTACTGAAACCACTGAATAACATGGAATTAAGCAGCTCTATACAGGCGTTTGTACTCCATTTCGGCGAGATGGGCAGCCGATGGGGAATAAATCGAACCGTGGGTCAAATCTACGCATTGCTTTACCTCAGCGAAGATCCCATGAACGCCGAACAAATTACTGAAACGCTCGGTGTTTCCCGCAGCAACGTCAGCATGGGACTGAAAGAACTCCAATCGTGGCGACTGGTCCGATCGCAGCATTTACCCGGTGATCGAAGAGATTACTTCTCCACACCGGAAGATATTCTGGAGATAGCACTGACGCTGGTTGAAGAGAGGCGAAAACGTGAACTGGATCCGACTCTTACACTGCTTCGCCAGACATTAATGGAACCTGCTAGTGATAGCGCCGAAAAACACGCCCATGAACGCATGCAGCAAATGTGCGATTTAATGGAGCAGGTCTCTGTGTGGTCTCATGACTTGCAAAAACTAAAACCCAAAGAACTGCAGCGTTTGCTCATGCTGGGTAGCGCGGTGCCTAAGCTCCTGCAAATGAAAGACAAACTCTCTGTTGTCAGTAAACGAAAAGAATAACATTCCCGGTTTAGACCACTAAAAAGCCGAGCATCAATTTTACACCCACCGACTCCACTAAAACGGTAAAAGCTATTGAACCCGGATACCAAACGTGAAACTTCAAAGCCCGAGGGCACCGGCTTTTTCAATGTCATGAAAAGCGCACTCGCCGCCACATTTGGCATTCAGTCGCAAGCCAATAGGGAACGGGACTTTAAACACGGTAAGCCAGTTCACTTTATTATCGCAGGCATCTTAACGACGCTAATTTTTCTGCTGGGGGTTGGTTTATTCGTCAAAATCATGATCTCAACCCAAACCTGACAGGCGATCCGCCTCGTTCCTGAAGTCGTCAGCAGACGAAATTCGCCACACTAAAGTGAAAATCCAATACGGGGCTCCTTTGCCTGCCTCGATAGTAAAGAAAATTCGCGCATAACCGTTAAGCGTTTAAATAGTCTCTTAACTCCTAACGATAATTGGTTGAATAGTATGCGTTTACTATCACTGGCAATATTAAGTTTTCTGCTTGCCGCAGTGTATTGGATTGGTGCCACGGTTTATTCAGACCGAATTGAGAAGGACATCACTGAACGCTCTACCGCCGCGATCTCTGAATACCAGCCAGATGTCTCCGTGCTAGTCGATGGGCGTGATGTAACCATTGCCGGACAGGCAGAATCAGCTGAACAACGAGAGCAAATCAGGGCAGCCGCCAACTCTGTTTGGGGTGTTCGCAAAACTGACGACACACTGGATATCAAACCCAAAGCAGTCACTATTCCGTTTGACTTCAACGCTGACTATGAAAACCAAAAGTTGCATATGTCTGGCACAGTCGATACGGACGACGCTGTCGCAATGATCGGAAATATTCCAAAAGCTCTGCCACCCAGCACGCAAATCAGTACCGGAATAATCGGCACGGGTGCTGCAATACTATCTCGTAGTCCTGAAAAAATAGAAACAGGGATAGCGGCTTTGACGCAGTTAAACCGCGGTGATTTAAAAATTAGTGATGAAGATTTCATTCTAAACGGAATTGTTAGTGATGAAGAAAGAAAATACGCCATCAGCAGGCTCATTGAAACAAGGAAGGAAGCGCTGGAACCTCTGAACGTGAAATTGAATATCTCCGTTGATCCATATATTGGAGTTACCCAGGCATGCCGCGCTGCAATGACACTAGCAATGCAGGAAAATACGCTTAACTACAAAGTCGATTACTCCAACATCGAACCACGTTTTACGGCACGCTTAAATCATATTGTCGACGTTGTAAACGGGGTATGTGCAGGTCAGATCTCTCAGGTACTGGTAGAAAGCCACGCTGATGTAACCGGCGGTGAAGGCTATAACCAGGGCCTCAGTGAACGTCGCGCAAGCACTGTAGAAAAGTATCTAACAAACCGTGGTTTAACAGCACAGCAAATAGAAGCGTTCGGATATGGCGAATTTAGACCGATCGCAAGCAATGAAACAGTTGAAGGTCGCGCGATGAATCGTCGTACTGAAATTCACTTGTCAATTGAATCACTTAACATTTCAACAAACTCTGAAGAATAACCAGCTAACCAACGGGGCTATCCACCATGCTTTATCTTATAACCCAGCTTCTACTACTGCTCGCTATAGCTTCGCTGCTTAGCGCGGCTATAGGTTGGCTTTGCCGCAGGTTTTTTACAGAACAGGCTCATCAGGATGCAATCAATGATTATAAGCGCGCTGGTCGTCGACATATAGCCGAGATAGATGATCTACGCCGAGAGCTTACTGATCGCAATACACAGGTCGCCGGCCTAAATTCAAAGCTGCACTACAACAAAGAGGCGATGGATGCGGCCGAAGCGGAACGCTCGGCATTGCTTCGCGACATCGATGAATTGCACGGTATTGAGCAACAATTACAGGCAATCGCGGATGATCGGGCTCGACTGGATCAGCAGCTCAGCGATACACAAAATGAACTGGAACACACCAGACGCGCTCAGTCAGATAACGATGCGGCACTGCAGCAGGCTCTTGCAGAAAGGGAACAACAACTGCTGGCTGCTTCTGCAGCGGCAGCTGATAAACAGGAGCAATTAGCAGCTTCACTGAACGCCAAAGCAAACACTGAGCAACAACTCAATGAAGCAGCCAAAGAGCGGGCAAACAAAGAAGATGAACTTCGGGCAACGGCAGTCGCATTCGCAGAAAACGAGGAAAAACTCAGAGCAGCAGCTAACGTCAATAAGAACCTTGAAGATATCATCGCCAGTCTCAATGATGATATCAACGCGAAAACTGCTGAGCGTGAGAAAGCAGCGCAGCAGCATGCTGTACTCACTGCTGATCTGGGACGTCTGGAACAAAAATTTGCCCAGGCCGAGCAAGCCCATGCATCCAAGACCAATGATCTTGAAAAATCTCTACAAGCAGAAAAAGATGCACTCGCAGCGGCAAGACTGACAATTGCCGCAGGTGAGGAAAAACTTAATTCTGTTAATGCACTACTTGCTGAAAGAAATCAGGAACGCGATAAACTGGAACAACAATCCAGCGCACAAAAACAGGAAATCGCTGCTTTACAACGCGAACTGGCAAAGGCGCAAAAATCAGCTGCAGATGCACAAATCGCAGACCAAAAAGCGATTGCCGATCTTGAACGCCAGCTTGATACACAGAAAAATGTCGCTGCCCAGGCCGATAAGCAAGTGGCCAGTGAAGTGCAGGCGAAGGGACAGCTGCAGAAGGAACTAGATCAACTTTATGCAGATTTACAGAGCGCGAAAGCAGACAGCAAATCTCAGGAAACAGCGGCTGCCAGCCTACTTGAACAACAAAAAATGGCCGCAGCTGACTCACTGTCCGCCACCGCTGCTGCCGAACAACAACTGGCACAACTTAAGCGCGAACACGCAGACCTCAAAAAAGCGGCTGATTCTCGACTGAACGATCTGCACAACAGTAAAACTGAAGCCGCAAAATTCGCAGAAAAAATCGCCGCCGCTGAAGCAAAAGTTTCAGACCTGCAAACACGCATGTCGCAGCAGGCGAAAAGCGCAGAGGCGACTGAGCAGCAACTTCGAGCCGATCTAAACAAACAAGCGGATGCCTACAGCGTTCAACAGGCCGAACTGCGTGATGCAGTCAACCAGGCTCTGGAGCTACAAAATACTGTCGCAGACTATCAGTCAAACGAAGCTGAACTTCGTGCGATGATTGAGAAGCTGCAGGGACTACTTCGTGATGAGCGAAAGTTGGCCGGAAAAAGTTTGCTCACCCGTATCAGAGAGCTTGAAGCAATGCTTGAAGCGGAACGACGCAAGGCGGATGAGCTCAAGGTGACAGGCGATGTTGGCCAGGTGACTTTATCTAAATCATCTGTGCGAACTCATGCGGCTAACGCCTCAACTGTGAAACGGACCGGCACCGGTAAAGACTAACCTTCCGATTGCTAATCACTAAAACGCCACGTTTATCGTGGCGTTTTTTTGTTAAGACCAGTTTTAACCCGGCTGTCGAACTGCTCTATACAAACCCTGTGCTCCCTGCGACTGCGGATCCACCATAGTCGGATCATCGGCGTCATAATGATCGTCAGATATTGGAACTAGCTGCCATTGCTTCCACGCATCGCTATCATCGGTTGTTGGTTTTTCTTCGGTCTTTACTTTCGACAACGCGTGTTGCATGCGGCGATATTGGCTAACATTCGTTAACTGTCTGTTTTTCAATCTGTCTAAAAACGCGTCACTCATTTCCCTGTTCCTGAGTTATCGATCAGTCACCAATTGTAATCGAAGTAATCAAAGGGCCCATATTGAACAGGCTCACACCTTGAACTGCATCACCTTACTAAGATAAACCCACGCACAATTTGCAGGATCTATTGCGAAAAGCTTGCGCTCCATCTCTCGAAACTGAAGACTATCTGCGCTTTCTGACTGTTGTGCCAATGCGTTCAACCCATTCACTATCTCTTTCCTCTAGCATGCGCTCCAAATTTGCTGCTGTTGGAAGATACAATGAGCCCCAAAAATTCGGTTCGCGCGATAATAACCGCTGCACCATTGCTGCTGAGCAGTGTTACATTCGCCAGCGAATGCAATGACCTGGCCCCGTTGGCAGATCCTGCCAACACAGAAAACGGATATTTCAATCTGCACGGCAGGGAACTGAATCAAGAGAATCGTTCACGGCTCGAGAAATTTTCTGTAGCCCTGAGCGGCACCTGGCGTGGCACCGAACTGGCGAAAACTTGCGAAGGCCACCACAAAACACCAACGAGTCATCTTACGCGCTCCCAGGTCAGTGCCGAAATCAGCCGCCATCCGACCGGCGCCGTCAGACTGGAGGCAGAAAAAGAAAGGTTAGCGGATCGTGCCATTAGGCTGGAAACCCTGTATCTCACACCGGAGTCGGATATTGAATATGGTAGGGCACTCGGCTGGCACACGTTAGAGTTTCTCGATGACAACACGCTGGTGTTTTCTAAAAAATCTCGAGTTCGAAACGGCAATTTCTTTACGCGAATGATTCACGAGATTAAAAAAGTACAACTGGTTGACAACACATTAACGATTGACCGTAAGCTCTATGTTAACGGGTACTTTGTCGAGCAAACCGGCTGGATGCTCAGCCGTTAGGAGATTACGCCCAGGCGGGCTGTGCAATGTCGCACGACTAACTTACAGCACAGACCGCCTATTTATTCAGATTTTCTAACAGAGACTTGTGAATGTAACCAGAGATTCCGGACCCATCGTTGACTGCAACCTGAACCCATTCGCTGGTTTCATCGAATACAGTAACCGTCTGACCTTTATCCAATACCTGTAAGATCGGCGCATCCGTTGTTGGCAGTGACCGCATGTTGGTCTGACTCCCCTTGATTATATACACAGGCAAGACGGTGCCAGAGCTACCGGACTCTGGTGAAGGTTTTGCTGGCGATACTTGCCGTGTCACGGCGCCAACCACCGATACAGGCGTTCTTGTCAGTTCGGACTTAACATAATTCGGCCCTGTTACAGGCTCAGTTCGAGGATGAAATCCCCCTGCACTGGCAGGCATCTCGGAAGTTTTTTCAAGATTGACCGGAGTGAAAGGCATTTCGGCATTTGTGGTGACAGCTTCTTTCGCTCGCTCGGCTTCACGCCTAAGCTGGTCTTGTTTCAGACTGTACAAGTTGAATATGTGACGTGCAGGCTGCTGACCCTCGTAATCCTCCCTACCGACAATCTCTTCCGGGGTGAGTGCCGGCTGACTACCGAAAATCATTAATACCGCCAAACCAAGCAACACCAGAGAGACCACAACGCCTATCCCAATGGATTTGGCCTTAGATTCACGCTCACGGCGAGGAGCCTCTGCCAGATCAGCATGGTTTACCTCTTCTTCTGGAAAACGATAGTCCAAAATCGGCACTATATACCCTCTATATTCAGTTTAATTGAGTGCGTAATCGGCTAGTTTACACAAAATTAGTCAAACTTATGATCACACAACTGAAACTAACGTTACGAATTCAAGCCACTATCGGAGTCGTATCGCCGAATCGCGTCGATAATCATGCAAAAAACACCAGATATCGTGTTTTAGATGATTGGCTTCACCAAGTTGTAAGGTCAAAGCATATTTTCGCGACGCAGAAGGCCATCACGCAAATACATTACGGTTCGTCCCTTGAATACTCTCCACTAGCAGATCACTCATCAAGTGGCTGTCTGTTTTGAATCGTATTTATGCCAGGGACAGAAAGTCTGGCAACTCAAAAAAACATCCATAAATTCAGGAATTAGAACGAATAGAACTGGCCAGAAGTTATGACATAGGCTAAATTTATCGCTTGGAACTTGCTACACTCACTGCAGGAGTTTTTTCACCAAATGGCATGGGAACTGAGAATCACGGAGCAGCCACGTGCCAGACATCGTTGACGTACTTAAGGACGTACCTATTTTTTCCGAACTGGAGCCTGAAGCTCTGGATCATCTGGCTTCCAAAAGTCGCCGTCACACCTTCAAAAAAAATACCATCCTGATGCCCGAGGGAGAAACCGGCGAGTGTCTTTACCTTGTTGAAACCGGCAGTGTAAAAGTATTTGTAGGCGATGAAGATGGCCGCGAGCTGGTGCTGTATCAAGAAGGACCTGGCAGCTGTATCGGGGATATCTCTCTACTCGACGATGCTCCTCGCTCAGCGTCGGTGGTCACGCTGGAAAAAACCACAGCATGGTCAATCTCAAAGAACGATTTCCTGGAGTGCATAAAAAGTAACCCCGCCATGTCGCTGGGCATCATCCGCACGCTGACCAGACGACTTCGCGACGCCACTGGCGGTATCCGGTCATTGGCAATGGACAATGTTTACCGGCGTCTGGCTGATAAACTGGTTGAACTCTCAAACGTGGATGATCAGGGCGTAATTTCATTACACAAACGCTATTCGCACCAGGATCTCGGCAATATGATTGGCGCCTCAAGAGAAATGGTTGGCAAGGTGATGTCTGAGCTGCTGCACGGTGAATACATAGAGATTCGCGATAAAAGAATCTTTATCACCAAGACCCTGCCACGAAACTGGTAGCCAGACGTTCAAGTTCAATAGGCGGAAACACACAGACCGCCATTTAATTATTTAATCATCGCAGGTACTTACCTGGCAGCTTGTAGGTCAATTTAATGAGTGATGAATGGACACCCAGTCAACGTTATCCCGACCCTGATATCGTCACAGTGCAGCCAGAGTTTGAGCAATACAAGCTACCTCTGGCAAAGATTGAGCGCCTGTGCAGTGGCATGAGATGGTGCGAGGGCCCCGTTTGGCTAGGAGATCACCGAGCATTACTATGGAGTGATGTCCCGGGCAACTGCATGTACCGTTGGGATGAACTAACCGAAAGTACATCAGTTTTCCGCAAGCCATCAAACAATGCGAACGGCAATACAAGAGACCGCCAGGGACGCCTGCTCACTTGCGAACATCGAAGCAGAAGTGTTACCAGAACGGAATACGATGGAAGTATTACGACTCTGGCCAATAGTTTTTCCGATAAACCACTAAATTCACCAAACGATATTATTTGCAAATCAGACGAGTCAATCTGGTTCACTGATCCGGTGTTTGGAATTCTCGGCTACTATGAAGGGCTACAGGCCGAAGCGCACCTCACCAGTAATGTGTACCGCATAGATCCCGATGGAGCTATCAATGTAGTTGCGGAAGGTATTAATCAGCCAAACGGACTTGCATTTTCTCCTGATGAGTCCGAAATCTATATCGTTGAATCACGCAGTAGTCCACGCAAAATACTGGCATTTGATGTCAACAATGAGAATGAACTATCCAGACAACGCACCCTGATCGATGCCGGACCGGAAGGGACACCAGATGGGTTCAGAGTCGATATTCACGGCAATCTATGGTGTGGCTGGGGCATGGGTAGAGAAACCCTGGATGGGGTTCATATATTTAATGCGAAGGGTGTCCTGATTGGGCGCATCGACCTGCCAGAACGATGTGCAAATGTCTGTTTTGGTGGCTTACATCGAAATCGGCTTTTCATGGCTGCAAGCACATCGATTTATTCGCTATACGTCAACACCCAGGGTGTTCAGGGCAGCTAGGTGATAATCATTGCCCCGCTGCCACTTAACAAAAGCGTTAAATTTTTGTTCATAGCGCTGCCAACCAATTCTTCGGGAAACCGGCTTGTTGAAAACTTCCAAAGCAAATTAATTGTGTATACGATTTCCCTGTGTACCCATCGAAATCAAGGCAAAAAATGAACGCCTCATTCGAAGCAATCTTTCTGCACAATATTCCGCTAATGGATGTAAGAGCGCCCTCGGAATTTTCACATGGCGCTTTTCCAAACGCCTACAACCTCCCTTTGCTTAACGATGAGCAACGACATGAAATTGGATTGTGTTATAAAAATCAAGGACAGGAAAAAGCCATAGAATTGGGGTACAGAATATTCACACCCGAAAAGCAGCAGAATCGGATCGAAAAATGGCAAGCCTTCATCGAACAGCACCCCGAAGGTTACCTGTATTGTTTTCGCGGCGGGTTGCGCTCCAAACTCACACAGCGATGGCTTGCAAATGCCGACATAGAGTATCCGATGGTGGAAGGTGGCTATAAATCAATGCGCACCTATCTGATTGATATTCTGGAATCTAGCTCCACCCATCTGCCGTTTATTATTCTTGGTGGCAAAACCGGAAGCGGTAAAACCAAAGTACTTAAAAAGTTGCATCATCATATAGACCTTGAAGGACTGGCACTGCATCGCGGCTCCAGCTTCGGTGGACTGCTGCAACCACAGCCTTCCAACATTAATTTCGAGAATTCATTGGCTATAGAAATGCTTAGGCATAAGGTCAATCAATCGAACCCTGTTTTTCTGGAGGATGAAGGAAAGCTGATTGGTAGAGTTTGTATCCCGCTGACACTTAGAAATCGTATGCTAACCCTGCCCGTAGTTGAATTAGTTGAAACACTTGACCATAGAATTGCAGTTGCTGAAGAGGACTACATCACTGATCTATTGTCGAAATATCAACACAGCTACGGCGAAGACAACGGATTTAAAAAATTTGCAGACCATCACCACACTGCACTTAATAGTATTAAAAAGCGATTCGGGGAAAACCCCCTTAAAAAAACAAGAAATCATTTTGATGATGCACTTCTGCAATACAGTAAAGACGGTAAAGCCGAGCACTTTCATGATTACATACACAGCCTGCTCGTCAACTACTACGATCCGATGTATAACTATCAGTTTAATCGAAAAAATCGCAAGATCTTATTCAAAGGAGATACCGAGGCCGTGCTTAGTTGGGCTAGATCTCCATTTGTATTAAACCTTCCCGATCTGCCCATACCATAAGCGGATCGTGGCTCAGAAACCATATTGATCGAGTCACCTGCATTGAAGACCAACTTGATACAGTATCAAAATAAAAAATCTGCCAGCACTACTATTCTCTGCTTACACCGAAATCTACGGTGTATTTCTAATAACTTGAGGATTTTATTATGAACAAATCAACAACTAGCAGCAAATCTACAGCCGGTAACAAGCAGGTAAAAACTCAGCCATCTACTATCTCTACCGGTAGTGGAATGCAGTCACCTGCAGTCAAAAAGCACGTTCAAACTTCTCGATAGTCTGAATTGGAATTGGGAGAGAATATGGTTACCTGCGTAGATAGTCTAACCGCGCGAAATCGAAAGCCGGTTGAGCCCCTGTTAACCTTCTACAAGGCGTATCCAGATTCACTTCCTGCAATGAGTGCCGACCGCTCTGCGCTCGGCACTATTCCTACCCAGGCATACCAATATTGTGAGGCATTGACAACAGCATCAGCGTTTGGCTGGTATGCTTTTCCCGCTGCAACGGTGACTCTATATTTCGATGGTACTGATATCTATCGACTTGAAGACGACTCACTGATTCGCGTCAGAACAGAACAACTTTGCGGAATGAATGAATGGTGGAACGAGCACTGCCCAGAGTTTCTAAACGATAAGGCACCACCATTCCTTACTAATCTAGGTGTACCCGGTTACCTTCAAGTGTGGTCCGGATTACTGGTTAAATCTCGAAAGAACTGGAGCTCTCTAATACGACCTCTCGCCAATATAGCAACATCCAATCAGTACTTTTGCTTTGAGGGTATTGTTGAGACTGACGAGTACTGTCCTGCACCACTATTTGTCAATATCAAACTACAAGCGACAAACACTCCTATTATTTTATCGGCCACTGAACCGCTGTTTCAAGTCCAGCCAATTCATCGAGAGTGTTATTCTAAGGTTCAGCACCAATCAGCCTGCCATCACAATATCGCAGAACAAAGTCACGCTAACGCAGGTATGTCTGATAACGATTGGCTTAATTACTCATCGACAGTCAGAGAGTTCAACCCTGCCCAGGATTTACATAAATCCGGAACCTACGCAGCCAATTCTCGAAAGAGAGTTAACCGGACTAAAGAGACCGCCTAGGATTATAAGCACCACCAGTAGGCTGATGTCTAAACAGCGGGCACTCCGGCACGCTCGAGACTTTCCACCATTCTCTTGCAAGAGAGATAACCTGCACTCGGAGATTTCGTAAGATAACTGCTTGTTGTAAATTCCGGGTCTAACGACAATAGCTCCATAGCTTTACTACGCGCTTCCTTTTCCTTTCCAAGATCCACCTTTATTGCCACCAGAGTTCGCAATGCCGACGTGTGAGAAGGATTCATTTTAAACGCAATTTCTGCATGACGTTCAGCGTTACCACATTCGCCAGCATTGTAGTATGCAGCTGCAGCACAGGTGTGGAACAAGCCCATTTGTGGATCAAATGGTGACAAAGCTATTGCTTTTTCAGCATATCGAATAGCAGAAGCAGATTGTCCAATATACGATAAAGCGGCGGCTTTATAGGTTAGCAACACAGGTTCATTCGGATTATAACGTTCCGCCAAATCATAAAGCTCCAGGCCTTTCTCGGGATTCATTTTAAATTGCGTCATAACCAGACCAAGCATGGTCAAAGCCAACGGGTTGGTTGGATTGGAATCCAGCGCAGATTGCAAGAGCGATTCTGCGACTACACAGCCATGGCTATCATCAATGGATTTCCAACCGCCACTTCGGTTTAACTTAAGCACGCGCCATTGTGCCAACAATGCCTTAATGGTGGCATAGTCGGGGTAACGCTCTAGAATATAATCAAAGCAATCTT
>CAZNOB010000026.1:0-21459 GCA_964574535.1 uncultured Granulosicoccaceae bacterium
ACACCCCCCAGGCGTTACCTGGCACTCTGCCCTGTGGAGCCCGGACTTTCCTCTGCGTTAAGCAGCGACTGCCTGGCCGACTTCCGAGGCGGATCCTATCTGTAAATGGTTCGTTTGGCGACTCTTATATTTACCGAGACGCGTTAAAGCAGCAAATTTTCCGGGTGGCAGAAAAATGAAGGTGGGTCGAGATCTTTACGATTGCTAATGTGAATTCTCTTAATTGACCTGTAAATACCTGATTTGCAAAGGTGAAGGGTTTCCCGTTATGGGTGTTTAAGGGAGTGCTGTAAGCCTTTGTCTTCGAACAATTTTTTTCGAGTAAATGCCCGCGGTAACTTGTATGTGCAAGCTGGTGTGATACAGTTGTGGGGTATCCAATCGGTCATGTGTAGAATTATGGTTCGATGTGGGGCGATTCTACTGGTCTGGGTTTTTGATGCTTCTTGGCAAAACGAACATAACTCTCGATACAAAGGGACGGGTAGCTATTCCTGCCCGTTATCGTGAGCAATTGTTGGATGCCTGTGATGGGAAGCTGGTGGTGGCGCTTAATCCTTTTGATGGATGTCTGAATATTTACCCTCACGGTGAGTGGCTTAAGTGCATGCGCAAAATGGAGCAGGTGGAAGATAAGTCGCAAAACTTTCGAGATGTGCAGCGAATTATTTATTCCAACTCTCATGAAATTGATATGGATGGCAGTGGGCGTGTGCTTGTGCCACAGGAGCTTCGTGTGCAGATCGGGCTTGAAAAAAATGCGGTACTGGTAGGACACAACGACAAGTTTGAGCTCTGGAGTGAATCTGACTGGTTACGTGTCAGTAAAGAAGGAACTGAGAAGCTTATGGCTAGCCAGAGTTCAAGTGCTGAGCGTCTGGATCTTGGGTTCACTATGTAATGAACGGCGGGCATATATCGGTTTTGCATAGCGAGGCTGTGTCTGCGTTGGCGGTTCGCGAAGGTGGCTTTTATGTGGACGGCACCTTTGGTCGTGGTGGTCATAGTCGAGCGATACTGGATCTGATTGGAAGCGACGGGCATTTGCTTGCCCTTGATTGTGATGAAGAGGCCATCGCACATGCTAAACAAATTTTTGCTGATGAGAATCGCTTTTCGATTCTTCATAGCAACTACAGAGAGATAAAAAACGCCGTTGATCAGGTGCAGCCGGATCGCAGTGTTGATGGGGTACTACTAGATTTGGGTGTGTCTTCACCGCAGCTTGATCAGGCGCAGCGAGGGTTTAGTTTTGACCGTGATGGCCCTCTTGATATGAGAATGGATCAAAGTAGCGGGCAGCCAGTGTCTCAGTGGCTTGCGACGGTCACTGCAGAAGATTTGGCAGCGGTGTTCCGAGAGTATGGTGAAGAGCGTTACGCCAGACGCATTGCTGCGAGAGTGATTGAGGTGTTAGAGCAGCGCCCGATCACGACCACTAAAGATTTGGCAGAAATTATTAAGGTAGCCCACCCCAGGTGGGAAAAACACAAGCATCCTGCAACCCGGTGTTTTCAGGCATTGAGAATATTTATCAACAGAGAGTTGGATAATTTAAAGCTCGCGCTTGAAGGGTGTGCTGACATACTGCGTCCGGGTGGGCGATTGGTGGTTATTAGTTTTCATTCTCTGGAAGATCGCATTGTGAAGCACTTTATTCGCGGTTTCGGCCGAGTGGAATTTCAACCGCGGGGTTTGCCTGTGCAGAATGAAGCGCTTGCCTCTCCGTTAAAAAAGATTGGTCGTGCAGTCAGGCCATCGGTCGAGGAAATTGATCGGAACCCTCGATCCAGATCGTCGATTATGCGTGTTGCGGAGAAATTAGCATGAGCGGGCTGCGAATGACTGTGGTTTGTCTGGTGTTGCTTAACGTTGCAACAGCGATGGGTATTGTCTACTCCAAACATAACAGTCGTATGCAGTTTAAGAATCTTCGTGCAACTCAAAAGGCTATCGACAACGCCAATGTTGAATGGGGTCGATTGCAGATTGAAGAGAGTACTCTGGCTCGTTTTGGCCGAATCGAAGATGTTGCAAGTCGAAAGCTGGGTATGAGAATGCCTGAGCACAGTGAAATTAAAATGGTGCTTAAATGAGCGCTGAAATTCAATCATCGAGCTTCGGTGGTCGCCGTGCGGCGGTACTGGCGTTTTTTTGTGTTTTAGGTCTGTTGCTGTGGGGGCGTGCCTTCCAGTTGCAGATTCTGGATGCGGGTTTCTATCAACACCAGGGGGATGTTCGTCAAATCAGAACGCTGCCGCTGGCAGCCCACAGAGGAATGCTGCTTGATCGCAATGGTGAGCCTCTGGCAGTGAGTTCTCCTATAGATTCTATCTGGGCTGATCCGCAGGAACTGTCGAAGTACGATGATAAAATTGATCTGCTCGGCTATGCACTTGAGATGGATCCTGCGCGTGTCAGGCAACTGGTAAAAAAGGGGGTGGAGAATAAACGGGAGTTTATTTACCTGCGACGTCATGTGCATCCGCGAATAGCCAAAGCTCTGCAGTCGATCAAGGATCGCGATCAGATTAAAGGCGTCAATATTCAGCGTGAATACGGACGGTATTACCCCAGTGGTGAAATAACGGCACACGTCCTTGGCTTCAATAATATTGACGATCAGGGGCAGGAAGGGCTGGAAATGGCCTTCGATGAATGGCTGGAAGGCACTCCCGGTAAACGTCGGGTGGTGACCGATGTGCTTGGTGATGCGATAGAAGATATTGAGCTGGTAGCTGAGGCACGACCCGGTCGTGATCTGGTGTTAAGTATCGATAAGCGTATTCAATATCTTGCCTATCGAGAGCTTGCCCAGGCGGTACAGCGCAATGGTGCCAAGTCCGGATCGGCGGTTGTGCTGGATGCACGTACTGGTGAAGTGTTGGCGATGGTTAATCAGCCATCGTTTAATCCGAATCGATTCTCGGAACGCTCTGGCGGGATACAACGTAATAGAGCGGTGACCGATGTCCTGGAGCCGGGTTCAACTATTAAGCCATTTACTGTTGCCGCTGCTCTGGAGTCGGGGAAATTCACTATCGATGATGTCATTGATACAGCGCCAGGTCGATTTAATGTCGGGCGCTATGTTGTACGTGATTTTAAAAACTTCGGAGAGTTATCACTCACTGGAATTTTAAAGAACTCCAGTAATATCGGTGCAAGCAAGATTTCATTGCAACTAGAGCGTGACTTGCTTTGGGCAACTTTTGATCGATTGGGGTTCGGGCAGTCGCCTGTTATAGAGTTTCCGGGGGCTGTCTCTGGTTCGCTTCCGCATTTCTCCAGATGGTCTGTGGTGCGACAGGCAACCGTGTCCTACGGCTATGGTATTTCAACCACGGTGTTGCAGCTGGCGCGCGCCTATGCTGCTCTGGCATCCGATGGATTGATGCCGGAAGTTACTTTTCAAAAGCTCAATGGTGAGCCGCGAGTTGAGAGAGTATTTAGTGAGCAGATTGCAAGGGATCTGCGGGCAATGCTGCAGTCTGTTGTCAGCAGCGGTACTGGTAAGGCAGCCAGTATTCCGGGGTATAGCGTAGCGGGTAAAACCGGTACAACGCATGTTTCAGAGAACGGCAGCTATGCAGATGATCGTTATATCAGTCAGTTTGCCGGCATGGCGCCTGCGGGTAATCCGTCGATGGTGGCGGTCATCGCGATAAACGAGCCTCAGGGTAAGTATTTTGGTGGTGAGGTGGCAGCCCCCGTATTTTCCAGAATTATGGCGGGTGCGCTGCGGCTTCGAAATATTAATCCTGATGGTGAAGAAGTATTCGGGCTGCAGGCGAGAGGGGTGCAATGAACGCCTCTGCATCGCAGGCCAGTGGTGCTCGTTCGGTGTCTCTGACTGAATTGCTGGAGCCGTGGGCGATGGTGTCAGCAGCTAACGAACGTCAAATCAGTGGGGTGCAGCTGGATAGTCGTCTTGTGAGCGATGGTGATCTGTTTATCGCGCTTCAGGGCGAAGCCGTGAACGCCATTGATTACTTGTCACAGATTATCGAGGCCGGTGCTGTGGCAGTGATTGTAGCCGCTGAATCCGCGCGGCCCGATCAATCCGAAAAACGTGTCCTTGAGGCTGCCTCGGTTGCTTTGATTTCTATTGAAGCGTTAAGTGTTCACGCTGGTGAAATAGTCAGTCGCTTTTATTCTGATCCTTCAAGGTCTTTGAAAGTGGTCGGGGTGACCGGAACAGATGGTAAGACATCGATATGCCATCTATTGGCACAGGCTTTAAATGAGAATCGTAACAACTGTGGCGTGATCGGCACTCTGGGCTGGGGGTTTACGGGCGCTCTTAATGATTCGGGATTAACGACACCTGATGCGGTGACGCTGCAGTCGGCGCTGGCGACGTTTAACGATGTAGGCGCAGGATATGTAGCAATGGAAGTGTCATCACACGCTTTGGTGCAGAATCGTGTCAGTGGTATTCGCTTTGATGTTGCGGTACTGACTAATCTGGGGCGTGATCATCTGGACTACCACGGTGATATGAAAAACTATCGTGCCGCCAAAGAACTTCTTTTCATTCAACCCGAGTTGCGTGCTGCTGTGGTGAATGCTGATGATGAGTTTGGTATTGGTTTGATCGAACGGCTGACTGATCTTGAGTTGACCACCTACGGTACAGAGGAGAGGGGTGGGAACCATGTGCGTTTTTATGATGTTGTGCAGCGCAGTGAGGGCTTGGGTTTTCAGCTGAGCTACGCCGGACAGAGCTATAACGTGCAAAGCCAGATGAT
Source organism: uncultured Granulosicoccaceae bacterium (assembly GCA_964574535.1). Lineage (GTDB taxonomy): Bacteria > Pseudomonadota > Gammaproteobacteria > Granulosicoccales > Granulosicoccaceae. Next base: position 4,752 of record CAZNOB010000026.1, read on the forward strand.
TGGGCGTTTTAACGTAGTTAATCTGGCCACCACTTTTGCAGTTTTGATTACCCTGGGGTTGTCGCCTGATTTGGCTGCGCAGTCTCTTCAGAGTCTGACGCCGGTGCCAGGGCGCATGGAGGCTATTCGTCTGTCCAATGGTGCAGTAATCATAGTTGACTATGCCCACAACCCTCATGCACTGGAATCAGTCTTGATGAGTGTGGTTGACCATGTCGATGGTCAGTTAACGGTGGTGTTTGGTTGTGGTGGTGAACGTGATCAAGGTAAACGGCCGCTGATGGCGGGCATTGCGGAGCGCTATGCCAGTCATTGTATCGTGACTGATGATAATCCACGCGGTGAAGATGGTGATGAAATCGTTCGACAAATTATGACTGGTTTTATAAAGCCCGCCAGTGTGACTGTTGAGCGCGACAGACGTAGTGCCATTCGCGCGGCGGTTCAAAGTGCTCAGCCAGGTGATCTTGTTATTGTTGCCGGGAAGGGACATGAGGATTACCAGTTGATCGGTGACGCTCGTCTGGCGTTTAGTGACAGTGCAGTGGTTACGGAAGTCGCAGCGGAGCTGGTCTCTTGATGTTGCTGCTTGCAGATTGGCTGGGTCAGTTTGATGAGGGCTTTCGGGTCGTTCAGTACATCACGCTGCGTGCTATTTTTGCCGCCATTACATCGTTGGTTGCCTGTCTGTTGGTTGGCCCCTGGATGATCCGTTGGCTGCAAAACGCAAGTATTGGTCAAAGTGTTCGTGATGATGGCCCCAGTACGCATCTGGTTAAAGCCGGTACGCCAACCATGGGCGGTGCCATGATTTTAGTGGCGATCGCCATCAGTGTTTTATTGTGGTCAGACCTCACTGTCAGATACGTCTGGATAGTACTTTTTGTGTTGATATCTTTTGGTGCGATAGGCTGGGTTGATGACTATCGTAAAGTGATGCTGAAAAATTCAGCAGGTTTATCTGCTTCGTCAAAATATTTATTTCAATCGATCGCTGCGTTGCTTGTTGCTTTTTACATCTATCAGTCGGCACGGAGTTCTGCCGAGGTGAGTTTACTGATTCCTTACGTAAAAGATGTCTCGATTTATCTGGGCATCTTTTTTCTGCCGTTTACCTATTTTGTCATTGTGGGGACCAGCAATGCAGTGAACCTCACTGATGGTCTGGACGGATTAGCTATTATGCCGTCGGTGATGGTGGCGGCAGGGTTAGGTATTTTTGCGTATGTAACCGGTCATGCAGAATTCTCTACCTACCTGGGTATACCCGGAATAACCGGGGTGGGTGAACTGGCTGTTTTCTGTGCAAGTCTGGTGGGAGCTGGTCTTGGTTTTTTGTGGTTTAACACCTATCCGGCTCAGGTTTTTATGGGTGATGTGGGTGCGCTGGCGATTGGTGCAGCGATTGGTGTAACTGCTGTGCTGGTGCGCCAGGAGATTGTACTTTTTATTATGGGTGGCGTTTTTGTGATGGAGACGATCAGTGTTGTGTTGCAAGTGAGTTCTTACAAACTCACTGGTAAACGCGTTTTCCGCATGGCGCCTTTGCATCATCACTTTGAATTAAAAGGTTGGCCTGAACCGCGGGTGATTGTGCGATTCTGGATTATTACTTTTGTCCTGGTGCTGGTGGGTATGGCCAGCTTGAAGATTCGCTAGCATGGTAATAGAAGCGAAAAAAACTTTGATTGTCGGTATGGGTGTGAGCGGTTTATCGGTTGCGCGCTACCTTGCCCGTAATGATCAATTATTTGAAATAGCAGATCAGAAAAAAACTATGCCTGAGTCGATGGTGGCTCAAGAGCCATCACTGAAAGAGATTATGTTTCATGGTGGTGGTTGGACTGCCGAGCTTTTAAAAAGTTTCGAGCGTGTTGTGGTCAGTCCCGGAGTACCAATTCGATCAGCTGAGTTCAATGACGCGCGCGAAGCGGGTGTCGATGTTATTGGTGACGTCGAGCTATTTGTTCTGGAGGCGCAGAAACCCATTCTGGCGATAACTGGTTCTAATGGAAAAAGTACCGTTGTTAGTATGGTAGGAGCCATTTTGCAGGCAGCGGATCTGCGTGCATCAGTGGTTGGTAATGTTGGGCTGGCTTGTCTTGATCACCTGGCCGATGAAGATACAGACATCTATGTGCTGGAGCTTTCAAGCTTTCAACTTGAGACAACCCGTTCATTGAGCGCACAAGTTGCGTGTGTGCTGAATATCAGTGAAGACCATCTTGATCGGTATGACGGGTTGGATGACTATGCCGCTGTTAAGCGGACTATTTATGAAGGCGCTCAACAAGTGGTATTTAATCTGGATGATACAAAAACGCATCCTGAGGCAAATCAGGTGCCTGCTACCACGTTACAGCAGAGTTTTTCAATCAGTAGCGATCAGTCAGACTGGTATTTAAGGGATGATCAGGGGGTGAGGTTGTGTGGGCCTGCTGGGTGTACATCGGCTACTGTCCTGAAAGTCATGGGCGGCCATAATCACGGTAACGCGCTGGCTGCTATGGCGATAGCAGCCGGAATTTTACAGCCATTAGAGAAGGATCAGCTGACGGCTTTTGAAAAAGGCCTGGCACGGTTTACAGGATTGCCGCACCGCACTGAACACATTTGCGATAGTGATGGTGTCTCCTGGTTTAACGATTCGAAGGGGACCAACGTTGGTGCCTGTGTCAGTGCCATTCAGGGCATGGAAGGGCCGGTCGTTTTAATTGCTGGTGGTCGAGGCAAGAAGGCTGAATACGCGACGATGAAACAGATCATTCGAGACCGATGTCGCAGTGTTGTATTGATAGGTGAAGATGCAGTGAAAATCCACAAGGCAATTGGCGATGCAGTTCCTGTCTTTCACGAACAATCAATGAAAGCTGCCGTACAACGCGCTGCAAAATCAGCGCAGCCCGGTGATTGTGTGCTGTTGTCTCCCGCGTGTGCCAGCTTTGATATGTTTAAAAACTTTGAATCCCGCGGAGATGCGTTTACCGAAGAGGTGCGAAAACTGTGCGCATAGTGAGTCAGACGCAAAGCAGTGTTTTGCCCAATGAAGATCATTCGCTTCAGTATATGCCGTCGACGCGGCGGTCATCATTCGCCGGTGAGCAGCATCGACGACGATCGGGCGTTATCGCAGAGCAGCAACTAGTGGACTGGCAGTTTCTATTGCTGGTTGGTGTATTAGCCACGATGGGTTTGGTGATGGTGTTTTCAGCATCGATCTCACTTTCAGAGCGTACCCTGGACGATGCGATGTTCTATGGTCGTAATCAGTCAATATTTTTATTGCTGGGTATTGTGGCGGCGACGATAGCCTGGAAAGTCCCGCTCGAGTTGTGGGAGCGCGCAGGTGTGGTGTTGCTGGGTATCGGTTTTTTTCTTTTACTGATTGTTTTAATTCCTGGAGTTGGTAAAAACGTCAATGGAGCGCAGCGCTGGATTGACATTGGCTTTTCGATACAACCATCTGAAATATTTAAGCTGGCGGTGATTGTCTATCTGGCGGGTTATTTTGTTCGACACGGTGATCAGATTCGCAACAGGTTAAGTGCATTGGGTGTGCCTCTGGGTATTACAGCAGGAGCGGCTGTGTTGCTGTTGGCAGAACCTGATTTTGGTGCGACAGTGGTGATCGCATCGACAGTGATTGCTATGTTGTTTATTGCCGGTGTAAAGCTTCGTTATTTCCTGCTGGTGAGTGCAACTTGTATCCCGCTTGCTATTGCTCTGATTTACACTTCGCCCTATCGCAGAACTCGTTTGCTCAGCTTCATCAATCCGTGGGATGACCCGTTTGCCACTGACTTTCAGCTGACACAAGCTCTGATTGCGATTGGCCGCGGATCATGGAGCGGGGTCGGGCTTGGTAATAGTGTGCAGAAGATGGCTTATTTGCCAGAGCCGCATACGGATTTTGTATTCGCGGTACTGGCAGAGGAAACCGGCCTGATCGGGGTGACCATTGTTATCGCGTTGTTTGCGTTAATAGTTTCTCGTTGCTTTCGCATAGCGCGTGATGCCGAGCGTGCCGGGCTTCTTTTTTCTGCCCATCTGGTTACTGGTATTGGCTTTTGGTTCGGCCTGCAGTCGTTTATTAATATCGGCGCAAATGTCGGTATTTTGCCGACCAAGGGCATTACCCTGCCATTGTTCAGTTATGGCGGCAGCAGTGTAATTATGGTGTGTGCAGCCTGTGGATTGGTGATGCGCGTTTATCGTGAGACTGCAACGCATACCGCGCTCGAGCTTAAACGCAGCGTTGAAAATCGCCGTGATCCTATGCAGGGCTATGTGCATGGCTAACGCAGAAAAAGTGATTATTGCTGCTGGTGGTACTGGCGGGCACGTGTTTCCAGCATTGGCGGTTGCTCGCGAACTTGAAGCGCGCAATGTTTCAGTGGTGTGGGTCGGTACAGAGCGCGGAATTGAATCATCAGTGGTACCGGAGTGGGGTATTCCACTGCGTTTAGTGAAAGTTACGGCATTGCGTGGTCGCGGGCTTATGGCGCGTGTTCGCAGCGGTATAACGTTACTGGCTGCAATCAGTAAGTCGGTGCGAATAATTTTGCAGGAACGGCCTCTGGCAGTGTTAGGTATGGGGGGTTATGTTGCTGGCCCGGTGTGTTTGGCTGCGCGACTTTGCGGTCGGCGAATGGTTGTACATGAGCAAAATGCCATTGCTGGTTTTACTAATCGACTACTTAAGCGGATTGCTAATACAGTAATGGAGGCGATGCCAGGTACGTTTGCCACCAGTGATCATGCTGTGCATACCGGTAATCCGGTTCGAGCAGACATATTATCGTTATCTGCACCTGAATCCCGCATGGCTCATCGCACCGAAGCGGTTCGAATATTAGTGATTGGTGGCAGTCAGGGTGCCAAAGCATTAAACGAAATAGTACCGCTGGCGTTGGCTCAGGTGACGACTGCTGTCGCGGTTCGGCACCAATGTGGCGAGGCCTGGCTGACTGACACGACAGAAGCCTACCGGGATTGTCCGCATAGTTCGGAGGTTCTGACGTTCATTGATGATATGGCAGAGACGTACGCGTGGGCTGATTTGATTTTGTGTCGCAGTGGTGCGATGACCATCGCAGAGCTTGCTGCTGTGGGACTGCCGGCCATTCTTATCCCTTATCCTGCAGCGGTTGATGACCACCAAACTGCTAATGGCGGTTTTTTAGTGAACGCCGGCGCTGCAATTATGATTCAGGAATCAGAGTTAACCCCTGATTTGCTTGCCGATCATATTGCTTCGCTAATCTCGGACAGAAAAAAACTGGTAACGATGGCTCAACAAGGGCGTGCGGTATCAAGGCGTAACGCAACTCAGAATGTCGTTGATGAAATTCTCGGGGTGGCGGCGTGAGTATTACGGCAAGTAGCGCAAGAGTACAGAACTGGATGCGTCGTATAGACCATGTCCACTTTGTGGGCATTGGTGGTGTGGGAATGGGCGGTATCGCCGAGGTAATGATTAACCTTGGTTACAGTGTCAGCGGCTCAGATGCCAGTCAAAATGCGTTGGTTAAGCGGCTGGAATCGATAGGAGCGCGTGTTTATATCGGACACGATGCCAGTAATGTAGATGGCGTCGATGTGGTTGTGGTGTCGACCGCTATTTCCGAGGATAACCCCGAAGTAGTTGCTGCGCGGCAAGGTCGTATACCGGTTATTCGTCGGGCAGAAATGTTGGGCGAATTAATGCGCTTTAAGCAGGGAATTGCTGTTGCAGGTACACATGGTAAAACGACGACCACTAGTTTGGTGGCGAGCTTATTAACCGAAGGCGGTATGGATCCGACTTATGTTATTGGTGGCAAATTAAATAGTTCATCGACCAATGCGTATCTCGGACAATCTGAGTGGTTGGTAGCAGAGGCCGATGAAAGCGATGCCTCTTTTCTATTGTTGCAGCCAGTCATCGCGATTGTGACTAATATTGATGCCGATCACCTATCGTCTTACGAAAATGATTTTGAAAGACTAAAACAGGCTTTCGTTGATTTTCTACAGCATCTGCCTTTTTATGGATTGGCGGTGATGTGTATCGATGATGGAACGGTAAAAGAGCTCATTGAGCGCGTTGCTCGACCAGTCATGACTTATGGCTTTGATCCTGAGGCCGATGTGGTGGGTTTTAACTTCACGCAAGAGAAAATGAAATCGTGCTTTGATGTACGGTTACCTGATGGCAGTGAAATGCGCCAGATCACCTTGAATCTGCCAGGTATTCACAATGCACAAAATGCGTTAGCCGCGGTGGCGGTGGGTTGGGAGCTAGGGCTGCGCGCAACCAATATGCGACGGTCTTTTCAGCAGTTTCAGGGTATTGGACGCCGTGCACAACCATTGGGTGCGCTGCATCATGATCACGGCACCGCGGAGCTTTTTGATGACTACGGTCACCACCCGCGTGAGGTTGCAGCAACGCTTCGGGCTATTGCTGATGGACGACCAGAGAATCGACTGGTGGTGATATTTCAGCCTCATCGATACACCAGAACTCGTGACTTGTTTGATGACTTCACGGAGGTCTTAGCGGCTGCCGATGTACTGTTGCTATGTGAAGTTTATCCAGCGGGTGAACAGCCTATTGCGGGGGCAGATGGCCGCGCGTTGGCCAGAGCCATACGTCAGCGTGGTGTGGTTGATCCTATTTTTGTACCGGAAACCGAGATCACAGTGATTGAAAAAACATTGCGCGGTGTGTTGCGCAACGATGATGTGGTCTTAACACTTGGTGCCGGATCTATTGGGGCGGTCGCCGCAGCATTGCCGGGTGTGTTCGCACAGGGAGAGGCGCTCAGTGGGTAATCAAATGAATTTAACGTTGGGATTTATATTGGCTTACTACTTCGGGGGCAGCGATGAATAGCCACGAAGCGCCGGTTTCACCGGTTGATACTGATCGCGCCATTGCTTCTGGTATCGGGGTTTTGGCCGCGGTGATTATATTAGGCGTGATATTTTTTATTGGCCAGTTGACCATTAATCATTTTCGCGATCCCGGTCGATTTCCGATTCGCACAGTAGTGGTTGAAGGCGTCTATCGATATACCGATCAGGGCACACTTCGCAATAGGGTGATGTCGCAGGCCGAACGCGGTTTTTTTAATCTTGATATCACGACTATTCAAAAAGAGGTGGAAGCATTGCCGTGGGTAGATAAAGCCTATGTGAGGCGAGTTTGGCCAGAGAGTATCAGTGTGCACCTTGAAGAGCATTCAGCGGTAGCGCGGTGGGGCAGAGAAGGCCTTGTCAGTGATAATTTTAAATTATTTTTTCCACCGCAGCTGGCTGAGTCAAGAGACAGCGCACTGATAAATCATGTGTCGCAGCTTCCCTATTTGTTCTCCCCGCAACGGCGCCATGCAGCGTTGTTGAATTTACTTATGGAAACTCAGCCCGTGTTGAACGCTATCGAGGCGCCGCTGATGGGAATTACTGAAGATGAACGGCGTTCAATTACGCTGATGTTGGACGGAGATGTCAGAGTAGTAATCGGGCACCGTCTGATCGCTGAGCGCATAGAGCGATTCGCTGACATTTTCCGATCATATGTAGCACCCGTGTACGACGATGTGACGAAAGTGGATATGCGATACACCAACGGATTTACCATGGCAAGAAAAAGTGTGTCTTCCAACAGTGCGAGGGTTGAGTAATGGCTGTGAATTCAGAACAAAGAATAGTTGTTGGACTGGACATTGGTACCACCAAAATAGTAGCAATCATTGCCAAAATTATTGACGATGAAAGAATCGAGATCATTGGTCTGGGACATAAGCCTTCGCAAGGCTTGAAGAAAGGCGTGGTGGTCAATATTGAATCAACCGTATCAGCCATTGAGGCTGCGGTTAATGAAGCGGAAAATATGGCTGGAGTACAGGTGAAGTCTGTCTACGCCGGCATTGCTGGCAGCCATATAAAAAGTATGAATTCACATGGTATTGTGGCGATCAAGGAAGGCGAGGTTTCGCAAAGCGATATTGAACGAGTCATTGACGCCGCCAAAGCAGTGGCCATTCCAGCGGACCAGCGCATTATTCACGTACTGCCCCAAGAGTTTATCATCGATAACCAGGAGGGTATTCGCGAGCCGATTGGTATGTCCGGAGTTCGTCTTGAGGCAAAAGTACATCTGGTCACCGGTGCAGTAAGTGCGGCGCAAAATATCACCAAGTGTGTGCAGCGCTGTGGTCTTGAGGCGCAGGATATTATCCTGGAGCAACTGGCGTCATCGTTTGCGATTTTAACCGAAGATGAAAAAGATCTGGGGGTCTGTCTTGTTGATATCGGTGGTGGCACCACTGACATTGCGGTCTTTACCGATGGTGCCATTCGCCACACTGCGGTGATCCCCATAGCGGGTGATCAGGTCACGAACGATATTGCTGTCGCCTTGCGTACCCCAACTCAATATGCTGAAGACATTAAGGTCCGTTATGCCTGTGCGCTTCGGCAACTTGCCAACCCCGATGAGGCAATTGAAGTCCCCGGGGTTGGTGACAGACCGCCGCGAGAACTTGCTCGCCAGACCTTAGCTGAAGTCGTAGAGCCCCGTTACGAGGAACTGTTGTCTTTGGTTCAGGCTGAGCTGCAACGCAGTGGTTTTGAAGAAGCCTGCGGCTCTGGTGTGGTTATGACCGGTGGTAGTTCAAAAATGGAAGGGGTCGTTGAGCTTGCAGAGGAGGTGTTCCATATGCCTGTGCGACTGGGAGAGCCTCAAAATATATTCGGACTGGCAGATGTGGTGTGTAATCCAATTCATGCGACTGGTGTTGGTTTGGTGATGTATGGGCAGCGTTCCGGAGGGCAATCAGTGGATGAGGGCAAACACGGAGATGTTAGTGAGGAGGGGATTTTGGACCGCATGAAAAGCTGGTTCAAAAAGAATTTCTAAGTGTCAAAGTTATTTTTATTGCGTCGCGTACGTAAACAACCGAGGGTGAAAAATGTTTCAATACGATATTAATCAGAATCAATCTGCCGTTATCAAATTGATTGGTGTTGGTGGCGGTGGTGGCAACGCTGTTGAACACATGATGAATGCGAACATTCATGGTGTGGAATATATCTGTGCCAATACCGATGCACAGGTGCTTTCAAAGATGGGTGCCAAAAGTACTATTCAGCTTGGTACTGAAATTACCAAGGGATTGGGTGCGGGTACTAACCCGGATATCGGGCGTCAGGCGGCGCAGGAAGATCGCGACCACATTGCGCAAGTTATCAACGGTGCAGATATGCTGTTTTTAACTGCTGGAATGGGCGGTGGTACGGGTACGGGTGCGGTGCCGGTTATTGCGTCTATTGCAAAAGACCTGGGCATTCTGACTGTAGCGGTGGTAACCAAGCCGTTTCCGTTTGAAGGTGGTAAACGTCGCCAGGTTGCAGAAGATGGACTGGCGGAGCTTCGTCAGCATGTTGATTCACTGATTGTGGTGCCCAATGAAAAGCTGCTGACTAACCTAGGGCCCAATGTCACTGTACTGCAGGCATTTAAAGCGGCAAACGATGTGCTGAAAAATGCGGTTCAGGGTATCGCTGAAATTATCACTAACCCCGGTCTGATCAATGTGGATTTTGCCGATGTTCGTGCTGTGATGTCCGAAATGGGTCAGGCGATGATGGGGACTGGCAGTGGTCACGGTGAAAACCGCGCTGTTGAGGCTGCGACCGGTGCAACACAAAGCCCGTTACTGGATGACATCAACCTGAAAGGGGCGCGTGGCATACTGTGTAACATCACTGCCGGTGCTGACTTATCGATGCAGGAATTCCAGTCAGTCGGTGATATTCTTGAAGACATCGCTGCCACTGACGCAAACGTGGTGATTGGTACATCTATCGATAAGGAAATGGAAGGTGAAATACGAGTGACGGTTGTGGCCACTGGTCTCGAGAGTGAGCATGCTCGAAAGCCGATGCGAGTGGTAAATACCGGCCAGCAGCGCGAACCCAAAAATTATCGTGACCTGGATTCACCAGCGCACATGCGCCGTGGTGATTCAAAGCGACCTGCTCCGGGTAGTGAATCACAAGTTGAGGAAAAAAATGGTTTGCCGACTCGACTTAGTTCAGAATCGCCAACCCCTACCAGAGGGGCAAGCGCACCTTCGGTAGAATTTGCCTCGGTTGATAAGGATGAAGAGATCGATTACCTGGACCTGCCAACTTTTCTTCGCAGGCAGGCTGACTAGCTGCCAAAGTCAGTCCGTACTTCTACGGGCTGGCTGAAATCCCTTCGAGTGCGGAGTGCCGGATGACACCCGCACTAACAGAGCGGTAGTCCAGAACTTGATGTCAGTAAATCTGACGCCATGATCCATTATGATTACCATCGCTTAAGGTGCTGGTGATTTATCCCGGGTATGCTTTAGCATCTGCCGTTGGATCAGATACTTTGCGTGAGTCGCCAGAATGCGAGCTCATGGTGGTCTGATCACGAAATATGATGCAGTTATAAAGTTAAGTCCGGTCCACCGGACACAAGCCGAAAAAGGATAATAACAGGTGATCCGCCAGCGAACCCTCAATAACCCCATCCACGCCACTGGCGTTGGTCTTCATACCGGCCGAAAAGTGTACCTGACACTGTCACCTGCCCCGATTAACACCGGGATTGTCTTCCGACGGGATGTTGGTTCGCACACGGTTTCAATACCAGCTACTGCCCAGAAAGTCGTTTCGACTGAACTTGCCACCACCATCGGTGATGACGAAGGCAACACGATTTCTACCATCGAACATTTAATGGCGGCTTTTGCCGGCCTGGGTATCGATAATTGTTTTGTTGATGTCAGTGCACGCGAGGTTCCCATTATGGACGGCAGCGCGGCGCCGTTTATTTTTCTCATTCAGTCTGCCGGGATCCGCGAACAGGTTGCACCCAAAAAATTCATAAAAATTAAGGAAACTCTGCGAGTAGAGGAAGATGATAAATGGGTGAAATTCGATCCATATGATGGTTTCAGAGTGAATTTTGAAATCAATTTCCAGCACCCGGCGATCTCTGAAGGTGCGCAGAATGCGATTATCGATTTTTCATCGACGTCTTTTGTTCGTGAGATAAGCCGTGCCCGAACTTTTGGATTTATGAGTGACATAGAAGCGCTGCGCAAACGCGATCTGGCGCTGGGCGGGTGTCTGGACAATGCGATAGTTGTCGATAACTACAAGGTGTTAAATGCCGATGGACTGCGCTATGACGATGAGTTTGTTCGTCATAAGATTCTTGATGCGATCGGTGATTTATTTCAACTGGGATGCGGTGTCATTGGTCAGTTTACCGGGTATAAGTCGGGCCATGGTTTAAACAACAAGTTAGTTCGGGCGTTGCTGGAGCAGCCGGAAGCCTGGGAAGAGGTGACCTTCGAGCAGGAAGAAGGGCCGATCGTTTACACTCAACCGCTGGCTGTCGCCAGCTAGTTTTGTTGCTTTCGCAACTCTACGGCCGGTACTGTACGAGCCTGAACCGCCCGTAACACCACTCCTCTCTGAGTGAAAGCCTTTTTAATTTCCATGTCATGGAACCTCATCTTTGAGGTCCAGGCGGGGGAGTCGGTGTAAATCTTCAGTGTGGTGTCTTCAATGACAGCGTAAACCACGTGTTTTACCACATTGGGTGGCAGCGCCAGGATTAGTTCGTCTTTTAAATCCTTCCATTGCCGGGACCGGCGCTTGAACTCATTGTCTGCAAATGTGTCGATTTCTTTCATTGATAGCGCATTTAGTGGCTCACCGGCGAGAGAGCAGTATACAGGTGTGGCCGTCGCAGCTGCCAATGTCACATGGCGTTTTTTGGCGTAATACGTAATCTCGCGGGCCAAAAATGAGCGTTAAAATTGCATTATTGAGGGGCTGTGAGGCAAGGCGGTGGCGGGGTAGCGTGTGTCTTTAACTTGCAAGCCCCGATTCTGCCCACATCTTCGGTCGGAACCAAACACCCATATAAGAGTGCTCGCCTGATATCATTGCGGGCAGAATGAGCGATTTTGTACAGGTCATCGGAATAGATTAATGAAAACAGAGCAGGCGCGGGTAACTGACAAATGATCGGTAATTTAGTTAAAAAGTTTGTCGGTAGCCGAAATGATCGGTTGGTGAAGCAATATCAAAAGACGGTTTCGGCCGCCAATCTTTTTGCTGATCAGAGCGCTGCTCTATCTGATGAGCAGTTAAGAGCAAAAACTGAAGAATTCAAGGCGAAAGTGGCTGACGGCATTTCGCTGGATGATCTGCTGCCAGAGGCGTTTGCGGTAGTGCGTGAGGCCGGCACCCGGGCGCTTGGGATGCGCCATTATGACGAGCAGTTTATCGGTGGTGCGGTTTTGCACGATGGCAAAATTGCTGAAATGCGCACAGGTGAAGGTAAAACTCTGGTAGCAACTTCCGCTGTTTATCTCAATGCGCTGTCTGGGAAGGGTGTTCATGTGGTGACCGTGAACGACTATCTGGCCCAACGCGATTCAGAATGGATGGGTGCGGTTTACAAGTTTCTGGGTTTGACAGTCGGTGTGATCATCGGAGGTATGGACTCTACGGCGCGGCGTGCCAGTTATGCATGTGATGTCACTTACGGCACCAACAATGAATTCGGTTTTGACTACTTGCGTGACAATATGGCACTGACCCTCGAAGATAAGGTTCAGCGCGGTCTGCACTTTGCGATTGTCGACGAAGTTGATTCAATACTAATTGATGAAGCGCGAACGCCACTGATCATTTCCGGCCCCACCAGTGGCAGCAGTGAGACCTACGAGGTCGTAGACAAAGTCATACCATCTCTGGTGCCCGTGGTTGAGGAAGATGGTCCGGGGGATTTCACGGTTGATGAGAAAGCCAAGCAAGTCCATCTGACTGAATCCGGTATGGATCATATTGAAGAGTTACTGGTTGAGCAGGGGATGCTGGGAGAAAATGAAAGTCTTTATGATCCGTCGCACATCCTTCTGTTGCATCACCTTAACGCTGGAATGCGTGCACACGCAATCTATAAAAAAGACATCGACTACATAGTTTCAAATGGTTCAATTGTGATCGTTGATGAATTTACCGGCCGTACAATGGCGGGTCGTCGATGGTCTGATGGTTTGCATCAGGCAATAGAGGCAAAAGAGAAGGTTACTATTCAACAGGAAAATCAAACGCTCGCATCCATCACCTATCAAAATTATTTTCGATTGTATGACAAGCTTGCCGGTATGACCGGTACGGCGGATACCGAAGCATTCGAGTTTCAATCAATCTATGACCTTGAAGTGGTGGTAATTCCAACCCACAGAAAGATGATCCGTGATGACCGTGGGGATCTGATTTATCTGACGCAACGTGAAAAATACGATGCAATTGTCGAGGATATTGAAGATTGTATTACGCGCAAGCAGCCGGTTCTGGTGGGTACGACTTCCATTGAAACATCAGAGTATTTATCTGGCTTGTTGAAGGGAAAAAATATTCATCATGAAGTGTTGAATGCAAAACAGCACGAACGTGAAGCGCAGATTATCGCGGACGCCGGTCGCCCTTCAGCCGTGACTATTGCCACAAATATGGCAGGACGCGGTACTGATATTGTGCTTGGTGGCAATCTGGAGTCAGAGCTTGATTCGCTAACGGATGCTTCTGAAGAAGAAAAATCAAAGCGCAAAACGGACTGGGAAACCAGGCATGCGGCGGTTCTGGAATCTGGTGGTTTGCACATTATTGGTACTGAGCGGCACGAGAGTCGAAGAATCGACAATCAGTTGCGTGGTCGCTCTGGTCGACAGGGTGATTCGGGTTCTTCGCGCTTTTATTTATCGCTTGAAGATAACCTGATGCGTATATTCGCTTCCGAACGGATTGGCGGGATAATGCAAAAGCTGGGCATGGAGGAAGGAGAGGCCATTGAGCACTCACTGGTGACTCGGGCTATTGAGAATGCACAACGAAAAGTAGAAGGCCATAACTTCGATATTAGAAAGCACCTGCTCGAGTACGATGATGTAGCTAATGATCAGCGCAAGGTTATCTATGAACAACGCGACGAACTGATCGAAGCGGAAGAAGTGACGGAAAGTGTGATCGCCATGCGGGAAGATGCGGTTGAGACCTTACTGACAGAATATATCCCTCCCGGTAGTCTGGATGAAAGCTGGGATCTCGACGGCGCTTCGGAAGGTCTTAAAAACGCATTTGGCCTGGAATTGGATGTAAAGCAATTAGCTGACTCTGATAGTAGTTTGGATGAAGAGGGTATTCGTGAGGCTGTTACAGCAAAATTAACCGCCAAGTATCAGGATACCGAAGATCGTGCGGGTGAGGAGACTCTCAGACGATTTGAAAAGTTTGTGTTGCTGAAAACCCTGGATGATCACTGGAAAGAACATCTCGCGTCCATGGATTATTTACGCCAAAGTGTGGGACTGCGTGGCTATGCCCAGAAAAATCCTAAACAGGAATACAAGCGTGAATCGTTTGAACTGTTTTCACATATGCTTGATGAATATAAAAAAGAAGTAGTGGGTACGTTGTCAAAGGTGCAGGTTCAGGATCCGGCTGAAGTTGAAAGAGCGGAAGCACAGGCTCAGGCTGCGGCACCACAGGAAGTATCCTATGAGCACGCAAGCGCTGAAAGCGCCACCGCTTCCGCGCCGCCTGCTACTAATCAGGGGCACTCCGCGAGCTCAGGGCCAATTGATGAGCCTTTCACCAGAGACGAGCCTAAAGTGGGCCGTAATGACCCCTGCTACTGTGGGTCGGGCAAGAAATATAAACGCTGTCATGGCAAGTTGAGTTAATTCGTAGTGGCTGTCGGTTTGAGAGCGCCTGAAAAACTTCAGGCGGTTGGCGGAGTACTTCTGGCGGCGAAAGCAAGTGGCGTAAAAAGTAATGGTGGCTCTGATTTACTGCTGATCTCGCTGAGCGAAGGCTCATCGGTTGCCGGCGTATTCACCCGCAATGCTTATTGTGCCGCGCCTGTCACCTTGGCGAAAAAGCATCTGGAGCATGGCAATATTCGGGCGCTGTTGGTCAACTCTGGTAATGCCAACGCCGGTACTGGTGAGCAGGGGATGGCTGATGCGAAAACTCTTTGTGAAGAGTGTGCAAAACAGCTCGGTATCGACGCCTCGCAAGTGCTTCCGTTTTCAACCGGGGTCATTGGCGAACTACTGCCGGTTGATAAAATAAAGACAGGCATCCACGATTTGGCGGCTGCTCTACGCGCCGAGGAATGGCTTAACGCAGCAACCGCCATAATGACCACTGACACCTTGCCCAAGGCGGTCACAAGACAAGTGGTTATTGATAAGAAAACTATTACCCTGACAGGAATATCTAAGGGATCGGGAATGATCCATCCTGATATGGCAACGATGCTTGCGTTTATAGCTACAGATGGTTTGGTCGATCAGTATGCATTGCAGAGAGCACTTAGTGAAATTACTACTCGAACCTTTAACTGCATTTCGGTTGATGGTGACACGTCGACAAATGATTCGTTTATCGGCATAGCGACGGGCACCCAGGCTAACGATCTGCTGGATGAAAGCCACCCGCAGTGGTCAGTTTTTTACAGTGAACTGGAGGATACTGCCCGAACATTAGCTCATGCGATTGTTCGAGACGGGGAGGGAGCGACAAGGTTTATTGAAATTGAGGTCAAAGACGGGCCATCTGATGAGATGTGTCGGCAGGTTGGCTTCACGGTGGCGCACTCACCATTGGTTAAAACAGCTTTTTTCGCAGGTGACCCAAACCTGGGCAGGATTTTGGCGGCGGTGGGTCGTAGTAAAGTGCCCGGTCTCGATATGGACAAAGTATCCCTGAATCTGGGTGATCTCCCGGTGATTGATAAGGGACAACCTTCAATCAGCTACCGAGAGGTCGATGCTGCAAATATTATGGCTGAAAGTGATGTGAAAGTTCAGATTAGTCTGGGGATGGGGAATGCCACAGCAACTGTGTGGACCACTGATCTTTCCTACGACTATGTGAAAATTAATGCTGAGTATCGCTCTTAATTTTTGTTTTATTTAAAGGTAGTTGCCAGGTTAGCCAGTTTTTTGTGCAACACTTTCACCTTAGCTTTTGTTTCGTCTATAGATCCTGTATTGGAAATAACATCATCTGCGATCGCCAGCCGTTGTTTGCGACTGGCCTGGCTTTTGAGAATATTCTCTGCCTGTTTAAGTGAGCTGTTATCCCTTTCCATTAAACGCTCAAGCTGAGTCTGTTTTTCGACATCGACCATGACAATATGATCGTAATTCTTTTGCTGGTTGGTTTCTATCAGTAGCGGAATAACTACCATACAATAGACGCAGCCATTGGCTTTCTGTTGGTTGAGGAATTGTTGGGTAAGTTCTCTGACACGGGGATGAATAATATTTTCAAGATCGGTGCGTGCAGCGGGATCACTGAATACTATTTGTCGAAGTTTTTTCCGATCGAGCGAACCATCTGATTGTAGAATCGATTGACCGAATCGATCGACTACTGCCAACAGGCCTTCGGTACCTGGTTCAACCACTTTTCTGGATAGAACGTCTGCATCGACTACTGGCACACCGAGTTCTTTGAACGTGTTGCTCACTGTGGTTTTACCGCTGGCGATACCGCCACTCAATGCAACGCGAAGCATGATTTCCCGGTGTGGGCGCTTGTTTTACATGCCCATAGAGGTGGTATAAATAGCGACAATTTGATCACCCCAAATTAA
>CAZNOB010000026.1:21559-42354 GCA_964574535.1 uncultured Granulosicoccaceae bacterium
ATATTTTGCCAGGCACTGATCTGCTTTTTACAGGAAGGGCAAGCTGAGCGCGGAACCACTAAATTAAAGGGTTCTTTATCCTGATCGGTTGGCTCGGCTTCCAGTTCCAGAAATTCACGGCATTCGGCACGCCAGCCGTTCTCCATCATTAGCGGTAGTCGATAAACCACCACATTGAGAAAGCTGCCTACAAACAGGCCTAACGCGAAACAAATGCAAAAGAGCAGCGTATCGCTGCTCTGAATTGCTTCTAACAATGTCATTGTATAATCCGTGCACCCGGACGGTGCAGACTAACTTTAGAATGCGTCGCCCATTTTGAAAATTGGCAGATACATCGCAACAACCAGTCCACCTACTACAACACCCAGGAATGCCATGATCATCGGTTCCATCAGACTGGTGAGTGCATCTACCGAATTATCTACCTCTTCCTCGTAGTAGTCTGCAACTTTTGCGAGCATGTCATCAAGAGCACCCGACTCCTCACCTATTGATACCATCTGGATGGCCATATTGGAAAATAGATCTTGCTGACGCATGGATGCAGTTAGGCGCTGCCCTGTCGAGGTGTCGTCCCGCATTCTAAAAACAGCGTCACGGTATACCGCGTTTCCAGCTGCTCCGGCCACTGAATCCATAGCTTCAACGAGAGGAACGCCGGCAGCCGACATTGTAGATAGCGTTCTGGCCACTTTAGATGTTGAAGCTTTGTGAACAATATCTCCGATGATGGGGAGTTTTAAGATCAACGCATCAGTTTTATCACGGAATTTTTGTGATTTCCCGTGAATCGTTTTTAGCGTGAATACGAAAGCACCTATAGCACCAAAAATAACCCACCACCATTTTTGCATGAACTCTGAAAGATCCACCACCATCCTTGTGAATGCAGGTAAGTCACTACCTACCCCTGCAAATAACGTTTCAAATTGGGGTACTACGAAGATTAACAGGATAGCGGTAACAATAAACGCGACAATCAAAACGGCAACCGGGTAGAACATTGCACTTTTAATTTTTGCTTTCAGTGCTTCTGTTTTTTCTTTATAAGTGGCGACTTCATTGAGCAGCTTCTCCAGCGTGCCTGATTGCTCGCCTGCCTCAACCAGATTGCAGAATAGATCGTCAAAGTGATCAGGATGATTTCTCAATGCAATGGTTAAGCTGCTACCACCTTCGACATCAGCCTTGATCTGATTGACTACCTGCGACATGGCTTTGTTATCGAGCCCATTTGACACAATTTCAAAAGCCTGGACCAGGGGGACGCCGGCTCCCATCATGGTGGTAAGCTGGCGGGCGAATATTGAAATATCGCCGGCGGTTATATTATTTTTACCGCCCTTGATGGCTTTCTGTTTTTTTACCTTGGTCGGGGTAATACCCTGTCGTCGTAATTGAGCTTTTATAAGATCCATGCTCTTGCTGGACATTTCGCCCTTGACGATCTGGCCCTTGGAATCTTTTCCTTCCCAAAGAAATACTGTTTTTGCTGCTGAGGCTGCCATGATGGTTTAGTCCTGCGTGACGCGGTTAGCTTCTTCGAGGCTAGTTAGACCAGCCATCACTTTTTTCAGAGCCGATCGTCGCAAATCATCAATCCCTTCCTTTTTAGCCTGATCTGCAATATCAATGGCGTTTCCGTCTGACATAATAATCCGACCCATATCTTCTGAAATAGGCATCACCTGGTAAATACCAACACGACCTTTATAGCCTTCGTTGCACTTACTACATCCGTTGGCGGTGTAGATAGTCAGGTCCTTGATGTCCTCCTCAGTGAGTCCTTCCTTTAGCAGTGTCTCACTTGGCAGGTCAGCCGGTTGCTTACAGTCGCAAAGTCGGCGTGCCAGTCTTTGGGCGATAATCAAGGTGACAGCTGTTGCCACATTGAAGGCCGGTACACCCATGTTCATTAATCGGGAGATAGTTTGTGGTGCATCATTGGTATGTAACGTCGACAGTACCAAGTGGCCGGTTTGGGCCGCTTTGATCGCGATGCTTGCAGTTTCAAGATCACGAATCTCACCAACCATAATCACGTCAGGATCTTGTCTTAAAAACGATTTCAACGCTTCTGCGAAGGTAAGGCCAGCCTTCGGGTTGACGTTTACCTGATTGATACCTGCTAAGTTGATTTCCGCCGGATCTTCCGCCGTTGAAATGTTGGTGTCAGGGGTGTTCAGAATATTCAGGCCGGTGTAGAGCGATACTGTCTTACCACTACCGGTTGGCCCTGTCACCAGTATCATGCCATATGGGTTTGAAAGCGCATCCATATAACGTTTCTTCTGTATGTCTTCGTAACCCAGGGCGTCGATACCCAGCTGAGCGCTACTTGGATCCAGAATACGTAATACGGTCTTCTCGCCAAACAGTGTGGGACAAGTGTTGACACGAAAATCAATAGCGCGGTTCTTTGAGATCTTTAGCTTGATTCTGCCATCCTGTGGTATCCGGCGTTCTGAAATATCCATCTTCGACATAACTTTCAGGCGGGCTGTCAGTCTGCCGGCAAGGTTTAGGGGCGGTTCGGAAACCTCTTGTAGAATGCCATCGACACGAAATCGAATTCGGAAGACTTTTTCATATGGTTCTACGTGAATATCTGAAGCGCCGCGTTTGATTGCATCGAGTAATACTTTATTGACGAATCGAACGACTGGCGTATCGTCGATATCGGAATTGTCTTCCTCATCGCCAACAGCTTCTTCACCACCAAGCTCCATGTCGAAACTTTCGTCTAATCCGTCACCGAGGCCACCCATACCGCTTCCGGATGACGCTTTCTCGATAAGTTCCGCGAGTTTGTCTTCCTCTACCAGTACAGGAATAACAGTTTGACCGGAGCTGAATTTGATTTCATCAAGTGCTGTGGTATTGGTGGGATCAGATATAGCTACGAAAAGGCGGCTGCCGCGTTGGAAGATTGGCAGCGCGTTATTTTTCGTAACCGAGTCTTCATTGATATGTTCTGTTGGCAGAGTCTCTGCTCCCAGTGATCCCAAGTCGAACAAAGAGAATCCAAACTCCTGGCTGGCGATATTCGCTATGCGGGTGGCTGAGATATCCATATGATGGACAAGATGACTAATGAGCTGCCGCTTGTTGGCACTGGCATCCGCAAGAGCTTTGAGCGCATCTTCCTCACTCAGAACCTCTTCACGCACCAGTCTCCGAGGTAGTCCCGATAGAGACTGTTTGGCATCATTAGAGGTTGGTGTGTTGTTTGACATTGAGTTTTCCGCCGAGATCATAGTTTTAGGCTTTAACATCACAGCGGCGTAATTGGCTGATTCTTGAAGGCGGTTTCGGGTTACTGACAGGAATTGGGATGTTTACACTTGTTTCTTGAACCAGAAGAAATATTGTGGGGTATTTCCTGGTGCGCCGCAGCCGTTGCATCTTCATGAAATGTGCTTTAATCAACAATTGTCTGATGTCTGCACCACCATTGTCGATCTATTAGAATGGACTCGCTTTATTTTCTATCTGATTCGCTGCGGTCAGGTCTTTTGCCATAGTCCTGTCATCCTGCGTGATAGCCGCTGTGAGTTTATATGGTCAATGGTTAGGCTAAAGTTGCTTATAGGACGATGGCTTAAACGGTTATGCAATCTGTCCAAGAAAAAGCCTTTCCCATTTTACAGGAAACGCCTGGTTTTGATTCACAGGGGCCTGCCAAATAGAACGTCCCAATACAAGATCGATACACGAGAATTTTGCGATTGAATTTTTATTGTAGGCGACTCTATTTTTTGACTGATGCCACCAATGTATTGCCGGCGAAACGAAAACCTTGCCAGTGCCCCGAATGTCCACTGTATGTTCGCATGGAGTGTGTAAACTGAGCCCTCACAGGATTCATGCTGAATTCTTTAAGAGTATCTTTGATTCCATGTTTTTAGGAATCTGGGGTAGTAAACAACTGAGGTGCACAAAAACCTGCTCTTAAGCATGTACTGGCAATTTTATTCATGCGCCATTGTAATCCACCACCGATTTCAACGGCTTCCAATTGAAATACCGCTCCGACACCTGCGCTTACTTCAACCGTGTCGCTGTTGCTGGTAGCGGTTAGTACTCCACCAGATATCGTGACTGACTCAACGTGATCGCTAACAGCAGGGTTGGAAGCCGAAATTGCTGGTGGTATGCCATGTGAATCAGCATTAAGATTAGAGATTGGCGTGCCAGTTTGAAAGGCTAGCTCCGCTGGCGTTTTAAAAGCAGTTGTTGCCAGAATTACCTCTGAAAATTTTGCGCGTTTGGTGTATTTGACATATTCAGGTATAGATATCGATGCGATCAATCCTACGATCGCTATTACGATCATCAGTTCGATGAGTGTAAATCCGTTTTCTTTTTTCATTCTTACGGCCTTTTTGACAGTTGTTTCTTGGTCTAAGTTTGAGATGTAGATTGACTGTCATTAAACATGCAATTCAGCTACTGGATAGCTATCGGGTATCTTAGCTGCATTGAGTAAGTGCGAATTAGAGTCAAAAAAAAGGCAATGCGCTGGATGCACATTGCCGATTTCTTACCAAAATTGAAGTTTGGTACTAGGTATTTATGGAGAAGTGGTTGTAAATTTCTGTGGTGCACAGAAGCCAGCGTCAAGACATGTGCTCGCGGTTTCGTTCATGAGCCACTGTAGACCACCATTGTTTATTGTTGCTTCCAGCTGGTAAACAGCACCAACATTAGCAGGTGTAGCTACAGTTGCTGGATTACTGGTTGCTGTTATAACGCCATTTACCATGGTCACTGTGGAAACATGCTCTCCAACAGCGGCACCAGCTGTTATAGCGGGAGGAATTCCATTTGAATCTGCATCCAAATCAGCGAGTGCAGTACCAGTCTGATATGCCAATTCTGCCGGTGTTTTGAATGCAGTCGTAGCGAGAATCACTTCAGAAAATTTTGCGCGCTTGGTGTACTGGGTGTACTGAGGCACGGCAACTGCTGCCAAAATACCGATAATCGCAATTACGATCATCAGTTCGATTAGTGTGAAGCCTTTTTGAGCTTGCTTGTACATATACTAGTCTCCAGAGAAGTATAAAATGTAAACGTTTAAAATTATTGAATGAGCATATGCCCTTCGAGGGTTTTATCGCCTCTTCACTTTGAAACTGAATAGGAAGAAAGGAGACTGGCGACTAATTGCTGCCGATTTGGTGATGAAATCAGTAAAAATAATCGTTAAATTAACGATTTAGCGGCTGTTGTGAATAAGTTCAGCTTTTACTTGAAAAGCTTTTCTTTAGGTACTGAATCAGCTTCGAATGCTGTTGAAAATTCGCAGATCCGGGTGCTCCGGGTTACGGTTTTCGAGTTCCTGAACGGTCTCGGCGGCCAGGGATCGGTTGCCGAGCGCCAGATAAGCACGAGCCATCAGCGCTAATCCGTCGGCTGATAGTGAGCTGTCGGGATAAGTTTCGAGCATGGTGTTAACACGATTAATTACGGCCACCATAGCGCTTCGTTCGAAATAGTACTCGGCAGTACTAAGTTCGTGTCGTGCCATTTCGTTGCGTAGCAGACGCATTCTGGCCTGAGAGTCATCGGCATATTCGCTGTCTGGAAACCGTGTGACCAGGGTTGAAAATTCGTCAAATGCGAGTCTTAGAAGTGATTGATCCATCAGATGAAGCTTGCGGGGCACCAGTCTTTCAGTGACAGACTTACCTCTGGAGAAATTAGATAGCCCTTTTAAATAGTAGGCATAGTCCGCTTTCTCGTTTTGCGGATACAGTTTAAGGAAGCGGTCGGCGGCTGAGGTTGAGCTGTCGTACTCTTTTAGTCGATAGTAGGCGTAGGAGATATCCAGTGTGGCCTGAGCAGCGTAGTCGCTGAATGGGTGTGTTGCTTCCAGGTTTTCAAATTCCCGCACTGCTGTTTCAAACTGATTTCGCCCTAACAACCCTCTTGCTTTTTGGTACAGTTCTGCGGCTGCAGCCTGATCAGTAGTCTCCGCAAATACCGGCGCCGGGGACGGGCCCGGATCATCAGCTGATTTCGGATTACTACTGCAGGCGCTCAACATTAGCAGGGAAAGTATTGCCGGAAGAGTCAGTTTCATTTGTTTCGTTAAGCTCGATTATTGGTTTTACTCACGTCATTATATAGGGCCGGCAGCGGATTGCGTCTTGCGATTCCGTCAGTCTGGTTTTTCGCTGATTTTAAGGAAACAGCTATCTCTCAACAAAAAATAGAAATCAGGGTGCCGATAGAGATGAGTGGTGGTCGTTTGGACAGAGTGGCGTCTGACCTGATTGATGGCTATTCGCGGGCGCGGTTGCAGATCTGGATAAAGGACGGCACCATCACTCTGGACGGTGCCGTCGTGCCACCACGTTTCCGAGTGCAGGGGGGAGAATTAATTTTTGCTGATTTACCCGAAACAGCATCTGCGGATACCCAGGTAAATGCACAGCCGCTGGCACTTGATATCCACTATCAGGATGATCATCTGCTGGTGATCAATAAGCCAGCTGGTTTGGTGATGCATACTGCCCCCGGTAATTATTCAGGCACTTTGCAAAATGGTCTGCTTCATCTGGATCCGGCGTTGGCAGGCATTCCACGGGCCGGGATTGTTCACCGGCTGGATAAAGAAACCAGTGGCTTGGTGATGGTGGCTCGCACGTTGAAGGCGCACAATAGTCTGGTACAACAACTTCAGGAACGTTCGGTACACCGGGTTTACGATGCGGTTTTGGTGGGTGTTCCGGTAGCCGGCGGCACTGTCGACGAGCCGATCGGTCGGCATCCGGTGGATCGCAAACGAATGAGTGTGAATGAAAAGGGGAAACCCGCGATAACCCATTATCGTATTGCGCGCAAATTTAAGCGGCACAGCCATATCCGTGTTCGCCTTGAAACCGGTCGAACCCATCAGATTCGTGTGCATATGGCACATGTTCGCTATCCCTTGATTGGCGATGTTGTCTATGGCGGGCGCCGTCAAATTCCGGGCGGGGTAGGCGATGCCGTTAAGGATGCTGTGATGAGTTTTCCTCGGCAGGCATTAAACGCTACCGAGTTGGGTATTGAGCACCCGGACGATGGTCGGCAAATTAAATGGCAGGTGCCGTTACCAAATGATATGCGAACCTTGCTTGAAACACTGGGGGCAGATGCCTAGTGCCAGTATCTTCGCATCAATTTATCAGGCCGTCGTGGAAAATTGATTCAGTGAATGCCTGCTCCACCACCAGGCTGGGCGGCTTCGGAAGTGAGCCCTTTGACAGCTTTAATCTGGGATTGCATGTTGGAGATGACCCTGAGGTTGTCGCCAGAAATCGCCGCAAATTGCTGGCCGATCTTAAACTGCCCAAAGACCCGGTCTGGCTTGATCAAGTGCATGGTACGGATGTTATTTATGCCAGCAAAAGCATTTCTCAGGTACCTCGTGCTGATGCACTCTGGACTGATCAGAGAGGATGTGTTTTGTCGATTATGACGGCTGATTGTCTGCCTGTGTTATTTACGAGCCGCGGGGGAGAAGTGGTTGCTGCAGCGCATGCTGGCTGGCGTGGACTGGCGGCTGGTGTGTTACAAAACACGGTAGCCCGGTTACCAGTTGCTGCAGAGGAAGTCTGTGCCTGGCTAGGTCCTGCAATTGGTCCGGGCCAATTTGAGGTAGGCGAAGATGTTTTCACCGCCTTTCATGAAACCGATCCCGGGTGTGACTCCTGTTTTCGCCGATCCTCTGTGAACTCAGAGAAGTATTATGCAGATATTTTTGCGCTGTGCAGACGTTGTCTTCAGTCGATCGGCGTCACAGAGATTTACGGTGGAGATCACTGTACTTTCGATGACGAGGAGCATTTTTTTTCCTACCGCAGAGATCAGGGTCATACTGGTAGAATGGCGTCACTGATATGGTTGACTCTGGAAGCTGATCGGTAGTCGCCCGATGTTAATTGTAGTCGTGCTGTCAATCACGATCGACAACTCTGCTCATCGACATGTCAGTTGCGTTGACTGAATTCCGGGTTGTTGGTTGTTTACCATAGTTTTAATTTAGCTGTTGATAAAGTGTATTTATCACTTTGTCTCGCGACCGAATTGGCAGAGCCGGGGTGATAACTTCACCACGTTAGCTTCCAAGTTGATTTACCACCTGTCAGACCTCATATGACGGGTTATTAACCAATTAGTGACGAGGGTAAAACCATGCGAATGGATAAGCTTACCAGTAAGTTCCAGCAAGCACTGCAAGACGCGCAGTCGCTCGCCGTTGGGCGTGAACATCAGTTCATAGAGCCTGCACATTTGATGATTGCCTTTTTAGATCAGCAGGGCGGAAGTGTGCGGCATCTGTTGACGCAGGCATCGGTAGAGGTAAACGGCTTGCGTTCTGCATTGGGCAAGGCCATTGATCGTTTGCCACAAGTTAGCGGAACCGGTGAGATGCATATCTCTAAGGAGCTGTCGAAGCTGCTTAACAGCACCGATCAGTTATCGCAAAAAAAGCACGATCAGTTTGTTTCCAGTGAGTTGTTTGTGATTGCCGCGGTACAGGAAAAAGATACTGAACTTGCAAAGCTCATTCAGCAATTTGGTGGCAATTTACAGCGCATTGAAGAGGTAGTTGAAACGGTACGTGGCGGCCAGCCGGTATCCGATCAAAATGCAGAAGAGCACCGTCAGGCATTAGAAAAATTTACTATTGATCTGACCGAACGTGCCGAGCAGGGCAAGCTTGACCCGGTCATTGGTCGCGACGATGAGATTCGTCGCGCTATCCAGATTTTACAAAGACGCACTAAAAATAACCCGGTCATGATTGGTGAGCCAGGCGTTGGTAAAACAGCAATCATTGAGGGTCTGGCGCAACGAATCGTAAAAGGTGAGGTGCCGGAAGGTGTTAAAGGCAAGCGTCTGTTGTCACTCGACCTGGCAGGTCTTATTGCCGGCACCAAGTTTCGAGGCGAATTTGAAGAGCGTTTAAAAGCGCTATTAAATGATCTGAGCAAACAGGAAGGTCAGGTTATTCTGTTTATTGATGAAATTCACATGATGGTTGGAGCCGGTAAGGCTGAAGGATCAATGGATGCGGGAAATATGCTCAAGCCTGCACTGGCTCGGGGGGAATTGCATTGCATCGGTGCGACCACCCTGGATGAATACCGTGAATATATAGAGGAAGATGCCGCTCTTGAACGACGCTTTCAAAAAATTCTCGTTGATGAACCGAGTGTAGAGGACACTATTGCTATTTTACGTGGATTGAAGGAACGCTATGAAGTGCATCATGGTGTCGATATTACCGATCCTGCGATCATAGCGGCGGCAACTTTATCATCACGTTATATTGCGGACCGGCAGCTGCCGGATAAGGCGATTGATTTGATCGATGAGGCTGCCAGTCGTATTCGAATGGAAATAGATTCCAAGCCGGAAGCGCTGGATATCCTGGAGCGTCGCATTATTCAACTTAAGATTGAACGTGAGGCATTGTCGAAAGAAGAAGATGATGCCTCTCGCCAAAGGCTTGCCGAATTAGATGAAAAAATAGCGGGTAAAGAGAAAGAATATTCTGATCTTGAAGAAATCTGGACTGCCGAGAAGGCGGCTGTTCAGGGAACTACGCACATTAAAGAAGAGCTCGAACGCGCCAGAGTCGAGTTGGAAACAGCCACTCGTGCCAGAGACTTTGAGCGACTGTCAGAGCTGCAATACGGTCGTATACCAGAGCTTGAAAAGCAACTTGCTGCTCAGGCAGACAACCCGGAACAAACTGAATTTCAACTACTTCGAAACAGTGTGTCTACTGATGAAATTGCAGAGGTGGTGGCTCGCTGGACCGGTATCCCGGTGAGTAAAATGCTGGAAGGCGAGCGTGAAAAGCTGCTACGAATGGAAGAGGTGATCGGCGAGCGGGTGATCGGGCAGAGTGAGGCGGTGGTTGCTGTGTCAGATGCAGTACGGCGATCGCGTGCCGGACTTGCTCCCCCGGAAAGACCCAATGGCTCATTTTTGTTTCTCGGTCCAACCGGCGTTGGAAAAACGGAATTAACCAAAGCGCTGGCCGACTTTCTGTTTGATAGCTCGGATGCATTGATACGACTGGACATGTCTGAGTTTATGGAAAAGCATTCAGTGGCGCGAATGATTGGTGCACCTCCCGGGTATGTGGGTCACGAGGATGGAGGCTATCTGACCGAGGCAGTTCGTCGTCGCCCGTACTCAGTGGTGCTTCTCGATGAAGTTGAAAAAGCACATCCCGATGTCTTTAACATATTGCTGCAAGTACTGGATGATGGCAGGCTCACCGACGGCCAGGGCAGGACGGTTGACTTTCGACATACGGTAATCGTGATGACGTCAAACCTTGGTAGTCATGTTATTCAGGAGAAGGCTGGTGCTGCAAACTATGAAGACATGAAGTCTTCGGTGATGGAAATTGTAGGTCAGCATTTCAGGCCAGAGTTTTTAAACCGCATTGATGACCTGGTGGTTTTTCATCCGCTTGAACGCGATCATATTCGCAAGATAACAGCAATTCAGGTGAATCAGCTTGTCAAGCGATTGCGTGCTAATGGCATAGAAATGCTTGTCTCTGATCGCACGCTGGATATGTTAGGTGAGGCGGGTTTTGATCCGGTCTATGGAGCACGCCCGTTGCGTCGTGCAATTCAGGATCATCTTGAAAATCGTTTAGCGCGTGAAATACTCAGTGGAGCATTTGCGGTTGGCGACACAATTCAGGTTGATTTTAATGGCGACGATCTGGTTTTTGAGGAAGTTGAACCGAAGCCGGATGTTGCTATTTCAGCGTGATAAAAAACTGTAGTAGTACCAGGCCAGATAGTGGTGGCTAGTTCTGGGCCTGCACAACGATCGCGGTAATGTTATCTCTGCCACCGCGGTCGAGTGCCAGATCAACCAGCGTCTGCAGGGTGTCTTCGGCGGTGATACAGGCCATGCCCTTGGCGATTTCTTCTTCAGCTACATCCTTAAACAGTCCGTCACTGCAGACAAGAAACCGGTCACCCGGATTAACCAGTGCGTAGTTGATGTCGAGCTGCAATTCGTTGTGCACACCGATTGCGCGGGTAATGATGTTTGACGAAGGATGTTGCTCCATCTCTTCTTTACGCAGTTCACCAAGAGTAACCAGTTCTTGTACAAAGCTGTGGTCTTCGGTCATTTGTTCCAGTGTGTTATTCCGGTAACGATAGATACGACTGTCGCCTGCCCATAAGAAAAAACAATAGGGGTCATGAACAAAAAGTGCTGCAACGGTGGATCCCATCACTTTGCCATTGGCATGCTCACGACACCAGGCATTTGCAAGGTCGAGACGCTGCTTGATTTGCTCAATATTAGTTGTGATATCAGTGTTTCGATCAAAACCGACCAGTTGATCAATAATAGCTTGACTGGCTTTATCGCCAAAACTGTGGCCGCCCATGCCGTCAGCGACCACCCATAAGAGATTTTCTCTGGCATCCAGATGGGCATCTTCATTGACCATGCGGACCAGGCCGGTTTCCGAGGCACTGACAGAATGCCATTGAAGATTTAGAGTCGGAGACTCTGGCAATGATGACAAGGAGTCGCCGTTGTCGAACGCGTGTGCAATGTTGGCCATGAAATTATTCGGTTTTTGCTTGATATGACGAACCCGCTAATTCGTGCTCGACCACATGTATAATTCAGCTATCTGCTACGTATTGTCCCTGGTTCCGGAATCTTGCTGTTGTAGCAAAAAACGACAACCGAACCATAGACATTATAGACCATTTCCATTCATGTCATTACAGGAAAATACCTTGTATGAGCGTTCGTACCCGTTTTGCCCCCAGTCCGACTGGTTATCTTCATCTAGGCGGGGCGCGAACCGCTTTGTTTAACTGGCTATTAGCCAGGAAAATGGGCGGTGAGTTCGTGCTAAGGGTGGAGGATACAGATCGCGAGCGTTCTACCGATGCCTCGGTGCAGGCGATTATGGATGGGATGAAATGGCTGGGACTCGACTACGATGAAGGCCCTTTTTTTCAAACCGGGCGATATGAACATTATCGGCAGGTTAGTCAGACACTGCTCGAAAGTGGCCATGCGTATCATTGCTACTGCAGTCGGGAGCGGCTCGATGAAATGCGAGAGCTGGCTACACGCGAAAAACGTAAGCCCCGCTACGACGGCACCTGTCGTCACCGAACAGAACCGGTGCCAGGCGTTGAGCCAGTGCTTCGCTTTAAAACTCCCGAATCAGGAAAAGTGGTCATCGATGATCTGGTGAAAGGCATCATAGAGATCGACAACGCTGAGTTGGATGACCTGGTAATTTGTCGGTCTGATGGCAACCCCACCTATAATCTGACTGTGGTAGCGGATGATATCGATATGGGGATTACTCACGTGGTGCGCGGCGATGACCATATCAATAACACACCGCGGCAAATACACATTTTTAATGCGCTGGGTGCTGAGTTACCGAAGTTCGCGCACTTGCCAATGATTCTTGGCGACGACGGCAAGCGTATGTCGAAAAGGCACGGTGCTGTTAGTGTTATGCAGTATCAATCAGACGGTATATTGCCCGAAGCTCTGCTGAATTATCTGGCACGGCTGGGGTGGTCTCACGGGGACCAGGAGCTTTTTACGATGGAAGAGCTACGTGAGCTTTTTGAGTTGGCCAACTGTCAGCGCTCCGGTTCTGTCTTTGATCAGAAAAAATTGCTTTGGGTGAATCAACAGCATCTGAGCAATTTGACTGATGACGATCTGGGCGTGATGCTGCAAGCAGAATTCAGTGATCAGGGCCTGGATAGCAGCGACGGCCCTGATCCGGTCAAACTTGCCTCCATACTGCGTGAGCGTTGCCAGACCATTAAAGAGATGGCCGAGCAAAGTCAGATCTATTACAAGGACGATATCAGCTATGATGAAAAAGCCGCCACTAAACAACTGCGCCCGGTATCGCTGTCTGTGATGACAGCACTTGCAGAAACGCTGTCGGGCATTGATTTATGGCAAGCCGATAAATTGAAGGATGCGCTCAATGAACTGGCTGAATCACTGGGGATTGGGTTTGGAAAAATTGGCCAGCCATTGCGAGTTGCACTAACCGGAGGCAGCGCTTCGCCCGATATCGCAGACACGCTGGAAATGATCGGCAGAGAACGATCAGTTGCCCGGGTGCGACAAGCAATAACATTTATTGAGCAGCGGATAGCTGCTGGTTGAGCCTATAACAGTTCGGTTGGCGGGCGCGCAGATTGCATAGCAACCTGCGCTTCGAAGTAGTTTGTTGATTGACACCAACGTTAAGTGTGTTTACGATCTGCGGCTGGTCGTTTGGGGGCTATAGCTCAGCTGGGAGAGCGCCTGCATGGCATGCAGGAGGTCGGCGGTTCGATCCCGCCTAGCTCCACCAACGTCCACCCTTCACATGAAAAACTCTACGCCGATTTAAATACTCAGCGCTATATCAAGGCTTTGGTTTTGGCTTGTTGAGTTCAAATTCCAGTTCCATCAATTTGTCAGCCACCGTGTTTGCGTCAATCTGGTAGGTTCCTGCTCTGATGGCGGCCTTAATTGCATTTACTTTCTCGATATCCACTATCGGCTCCTGCTCGATAAGTCTGGATAAGTCCTCCACGCGGCGATGTAGCGCAGATACGGGCTCATCCGAAGCTATTTTTTGCTTCTTCTTAGGATGCTGATTTTCTTTCTTGTTTTTTGTCATTGAATCAGCGGTATTGAAATCGAGGTCGCTCGATTTTCCCTGAGGACGTTCTAAGATGCTATCACGATCCATGGGAAGCTCGCTCGGTGTGCGATTTCGTGATCGGGGATAACGGCCACTGATCCCCCTTCTTTATGGGATAGGTGCGTTCAATACTGTTGATAGGAGCGTTCAAAGTGTGAAGACCATGCCTGCTGGAGTTATTACTTACGACAAGTAATGTAGGATAAGTTCTTCAAAAAAACAGTACTTTAAGACAAATTTAAACAGCCACGTGACGATGCCGTGATTGCACGGAGTGCGGCATCCCCGTAAAATTGGTGGACTGCGTCACATTCGGAAGATCGGACATGATTTACCTGAAATGTGCTTGTGGTCGCGTTGAACCTTCCGGATGAAAGTGGTGCTGAGTTGCTCAGTGGTTATCCGGTTACCCTTGGCAAGGCAATTCAGGATAAGCATGGCAAACAATTTTCACCGGAACTGGTCGTCCCCGCGATGCTGGCAGTCAAATCCCCACGACAAAAAAAACACAAACAGAGTTCCCCTTGCCGCCAACGAAAATTGAATAGCCGTCTATACTCAGTTGCAAGAGATAACGCAGCCAGTTTATTCGGTACTTTCAAAGCGGCCGTAGCAACTAAATTTTTTGACTCAACCGGACCTTTCAATGGGGAAGACAAAACACAATCAGATTCTGGTCATCGATTCCGATAGCGAACGTGCCCAGAAACTACTGCATCAGCTTGAATTTGTAGACTATGAAGCAAAGTCAATTAGTTCTCCTTCACTGCTTGAAGGATATCCCGGCTTGTCTGAAAAGTTAGCGATAATTATTGGAAATTGCCCCGGCATTCTCGGCCACATTGAAAAAATTCAGTCCAATGTTGAGAGCTGTCCACCGTTCATTTTAGTCACCGGTAATACTCCGCTGGATATGACTCCGGAGCAAGTTGAAGACAACTTTCTTGGTTGTATCACTGCAGATACCCGATTCTCTGATTTGTCCAATGTGCTGCACCGCGCCGAAGTTGTGGGTGGTGTTGCACCTGCAGAAGTGCCAGCGCCTGCAGCAAAAGCGATTACGCAAACTCAGTCTCCCGAACTATTTCGAAGTCTGGTGGGTAACAGTCGCGAGACGCGTCGTGTCCGCAAAATGGTCGAGCAAGTTGCACCCACTGAAGCTACTGTGCTGGTTCTCGGCGAATCTGGCACTGGTAAAGAAGTTGTAGCCAGAAATATTCATTATCACTCGCAGCGGCGCGCCAAGCCTTTTGTTCCCATCAATTGTGGTGCCATTCCCAGTGAACTGCTGGAAAGTGAGCTTTTTGGCCACGAAAAAGGTTCTTTTACCGGTGCGATTGGAGCTCGGCAGGGACGGTTTGAACTGGCACAGGGCGGCACCATTTTTCTGGATGAAATTGGTGATATGCCGCTTGCGATGCAGGTTAAGTTACTACGAGTTATTCAGGAGCGGTCTTTCGAGCGAGTGGGCAGCAATAAGAGCATCAAGTGTGACGTTCGAATTGTCGCTGCAACTCACCGTGAACTGGAAAAGCATATCACTGAGGGCAAGTTCAGAGAAGATCTGTATTATCGCCTGAATGTGTTTCCCATAGAAATGCCTCGACTACGCGATCGCGTGGAAGACTTACCTTTATTAATCAACGAGCTGATTACTCGGCTGGAGCACGAGAAAAATGCCTCTGTGCGACTGACTCCGGCGGCAGTAATGGCGCTTTGCAACTACGCGTGGCCCGGGAATGTCAGAGAACTTGCGAATCTGATGGAGCGTATGACTATCTTACATCCGCATGGTGTTGTAGATGTGAAGGATCTACCTTCAAAAGTGGTGCCTAATCAGGCATCGCATCAGGAGATCGAAGTTACGGCCTCTGTGGACACAGAAAGCCTGGCGGGTGTGCCGAGTTTGCCTATGCTCAGCGAGCCTCGATTGCCGCGTGATGGTATTGATCTAAAGCAGCACCTGACCGATATCGAAGTCAATCTCATTCAACAGGCGCTGGACGACTGTAACGGTGTGGTGGCACATGCCGCTAAGAAACTTCAGATTCGTCGTACCACGCTGGTCGAAAAGATGCGCAAGTATCGAATACAGAGACCGGAAGAAACCTCGACCGAATCTGCCAGCTAGGTCGATTCGGCACACTGCAATAACCTCTCCCCGCTCAAGGATGTACGGGGCGACCTGGCGGCTGTCTTAGGCACAAAGTTTGCGAAAGTCAGGGTAAATCTCACCGTTGCTTCCACTTGTTATCTGAACACGAAATCATAGAATTACTGGAACAGCTTAAGCTGGGCGCGTTGCACGGCGTGGCGAGCGAAAGTGATCCTGTAGGTCACTGGCCGGTGCTTGTAGGCGATGGTCTGTGTTTAAGCTTGCAATCGGCTGCCAGGGCAGAGTTTGTCGCGCAACCCGAGACAGTGACGGTAATTAGCGGGCTATCCAACAACACTACCCTCGCGGGTATATGTTCCCAATACCGTCAAGTGCACCATGTCAGCACCGGCTTGCATAACCGCAGTCTGTTGATCGGCTATGACAGCGGGTGTCTTGGTCTACTGCCTCAATTGCATAGGACCGATAATTTTGAACAATCGGCCGGTCAGGACGATGAGCTTTGCCATTCGAGCTATACCTACGACTTTTCGCTGGCGATCGCTGCCTCTCTTGACCCAGCTGCGCACCTCGATGGAGCGAATCATCCGGTGGCCTTTCTGCCTCTGGAATTCGACGAGCATGTCCGTGTCGCAGGCGGATGGCGTATTGCGTTGCAGCTGGGAGATGAGCGAGCTGAGTTCTTTATCGGTTTGCTCAATCCTGATATGCCCTGGGTGGACCAGGTTGACCCGACTCAAAACAACACGGCTGCGATTTGTGTCACGCCGCTGTCGGTCTCTAAAACTGCTGACATCAGTGAGATATCAGTGGTGTTTGAGACCCCGAAATCGCTTGAGCAATGCCGAACAACAGAATCTGAGTGGTATCGGGTAAAGCGTCACGGCGACTCTATCGAGTTCGAGAAAGACCAAAAAGACTCGAGTGTGTTGTCCGGCGATACCGAATTAATGGTGCAACGGTCATTGCAATTATCGGTTGACGATCTCTATCTGCTGCTTGTAGAGGCGATTGGCGGTGAGGTATCAATCAGAATTGCATTTGAAATTGATAGTGCGCAGCTGCCTGACAATGACCGGTTTGCGTGCGGGTTCCCGGTGGGGGAAAAGTTTCGTTGTGTATCTGTTAACAATCTACCGATCAGACACGCAGAGATAGAGTTTGATGGAATCAATTTCAGATTAACCAGTTACGACTAGAATTCTGCGTAGAGAGATGATGCCCTGGTGAGGGTGAATTTAGACCATCTAACGCACATAGTTTTGTAGTTGCCGCGAAAATTCCATAAAAGCGCACCATCATGGCGCGTTCGCAGCAGCAAAATTTCTACTTCACTACACACACCTGACAAGCTTCAATTGAGGCCACTGTGGGGCGCAGGCCATTAAGTACTTGCCCGGCTTCCTGGTTTGGTCTTTTAAAAAATGAAGGCCACGGCAGGGATGTCTGGAAAGGGCGACCCACTCGAGCGTTCAGCCCCGCAAACTCAGCTTGTTAGCTGTGGAGCGCAGCGCTCGCATGCGCGTAATCTCCTGGCTACGTACACATTGAGTTCGACTTTGCCCTTCGCGAAGGGGCTTAGTGCGGGTGGCCAGCTGTGCAAAAAGCAGACTTTTCACCGATACCGTCGTCACATAATCGGATAAAAGCG
Organism: uncultured Granulosicoccaceae bacterium; assembly: GCA_964574535.1. Classification (GTDB taxonomy): domain Bacteria; phylum Pseudomonadota; class Gammaproteobacteria; order Granulosicoccales; family Granulosicoccaceae. Next base: position 39,065 of record CAZNOB010000026.1, read on the forward strand.
GGCTCCTGAGTGGTGTCAAAATTAATTAGCGTTAAATAGCCTGGAACGGGCGGGTGAATCCGGCGATACGGAATACCTGTGCACTGTGGCAGGTTTAGTTTTGTTAGATTGTGGAGGTTCCGCTTTTGGGATCAATTTAAAAATATCTGTATCACGTTTTGATCCATCGCTTTGCGGTTGACGGCTCCGTGGCCTGTCGATTGCTTTGTTGGTAGTACGTCAGGTCGGACGGTTCAACTTAAACTACATTATCAGAAACTCTCGAAAGTTCTTTATTTTTATTGAAGAAATTATTTGAGATGTCGATGTTGTGTACAAAGGTGAATTGTTGTTCGACTAAAAATGACAAAACATTAAAGGGCCGATTACAGGCCTAGCAAGAACTATAACGAGATATGGGAGCAACAATGGTGTCGAGTGCTACTGCGCTAGCGGCAACAGAGAACGTGAAACCTCACCGACATCCCCCCAAACCGGTACAAGTGGTAGCGGTGACGGGTGGAAAAGGCGGTGTAGGTAAATCAAACGTAGCGATTAACGTCGCGCTGGAGTTGGGCAAACTAGGTCAATCGGTTTTGGTGCTGGATGCTGATCTTGGATTAGCTAATCTGGATGTTTTGTGTGATTTAAAACCACGCGGCACTCTGGAACAGGTATTCGACGGCGAGGCATCGCTGGACGATATTGTACTGCCGATTAATGACAAGGTTAGTCTGCTGCCTGCGTGCAGCGGTGTTACCCGAATCACGTCTCTTAGCCAAGCTGAATATGGTGGATTAATCCATGCTTTTAATAGTCTGCATTTACCCATTGATACATTGATCATCGATACACCTGCGGGAATTTCCAGTCAGGTCACCTCTTTTTGTCGAGCGGCGAGAGAAGTGATGGTGGTTGTTTGTGATGAGCCTACGTCCATAACTGATGCATATTCTATGATCAAAGTTTTGAGTACAGAGTTCAATGTAAATCGAATAAATGTGCTGGTGAACAAAGTGTCATCATCACAGCAAGGCGTGGATTTGTTTAATAAAATTGTTAGAGTTGCCGATAAAAACCTGGATGTGATGCTTAATTATCTGGGTGCGGTACCTCATGATGAACACTTGCAGCGGGGTGTGCAGTCTCAAAAGCCTGTTGTTAATTCTTATCCGGGCTCCAGATCTGCAATAGCATTTCAGAAACTTGCGAAAAAAATACATGGCTGGCCAGAGCCGAAGCAACCTATCGGACGCGTAGAGTTTTTTATAGAAAGACTCATCAGCTATAGCACTAATGCAGGTGTCACTGAATGAATGCTCATGCAATGTATAACGATGTCGAGCTTGTCTCGGATGATCAGCTTATCACTAAACATGCGAAGCTGGTTAAGCGAATAGCATTTCATCTGATGCATCGTTTGCCACCAAATGTGCAAGCGGAAGATCTTATCCAGGCCGGCATGATAGGATTAATTGAAGCGTCACGTCAGTATGATCCAACGCAAGGTGCAAGTTTCGAAACCTACGCGGGTATTCGAGTTCGTGGTGCCATGCTGGATGAGATTCGTCGTTCAGACTGGACTCCCAGATCAGTACATCGCAAGTCGCGTGAAGCAGCTGAAGCGTTGCGGAATATCGAACAGGAAACTGGTCGTGACGCGGACGATACCGAAGTGGCTTCAAGGCTGGGGATATCGCTTAGCTCATATCATCAGATTCTGACTGAAAGTATGTCCGCGCATGTATTCAGCTTTGATCAACCTGATGAGAATACCGGTGAAACCATCGCTTTGCCCGAGAGCAAAGACATTGGTCCATCGGAAAATATGTACCGAGGCAGCTTTAAGGGGGCATTAGCTAACGCGATTAAAAATCTGCCCGAAAGAGAAAGTCTGGTGATGTCACTGTATTATGATGAAGATCTAAATCTGCGTGAAATAGGGGAGATTCTGGGTGTCAGTGAAAGCCGTGTTTGCCAAATTCACGGCCAGGCTTTAATTAGGTTAAAAGCCCGTCTGTCAGACTGGACTGCCATCGAGCCCGATTGAGTACCAAGCACGAACTATCGCCCACTGTGCCGGTGGGCCAGTTGTGCTCGTGAAGGTGTTGATTGATGTGTTTTGCTTTCCGTTTGGTTCGATTCACGTGAGGCAATATCAATTTGTCAACTGTTAATTTGAAGAATTTACTGTTTTTGGGCCGATCTTTGCTACGCTCATTATTCCTAATTTTTTAGAGCCAAGGTAATGACAGTTCTTCAGGAGTTGGTGGAACCGACTCTTCGAATGTTTAACGCAGAAAGGAATGTCCGCGATAAACAAACGTCGCGTCAAAATGTAAGTTCGCGCAAAAGATTGCACCAGGCAAATGTGCTGTATCGTCATCTTGAAATGGACGATTTGATTGCAGCTTTCGCCAACCGCCTTTCATCGGTGGTGCCACTAACGAAAATTACATTTACCAGCACACTTCTGGATCGGCCATTCTGTCACCGGCTGATGCCAGACAATGAGCAAGCTGAACATCAGCTTGAGTATATTATTGATGATGACAAAGGAGCATTGGGAAGCCTTGTGGTTGCTCGTGCCGGTCAATTTTTGTCTGCTGAACTGCGCTATGTAAACCTGTCTGTTGACTCTCTCGTCGGGCCTTTGCGAAACGCAACTTTGTACCGGCAGGCCTGCCAAACAGCCTTGATCGATAAATTAACCGGGTTGCAGAATCGTACAGCTCTGGATGATGCATTGTCGCGAGAACCGCTCGCTTCACCGAAGCTTGGCAAATCATTGCTGGTATGTGATGTTGATCGATTCAAGCGAATTAATGACTGTTTCGGGCATAGGACGGGCGATATGGTGTTGCGACAATTCGCCAGAGTGCTGCGAGTTAATGTTCCCGAAACGGATGAGATTTACCGCTACGGCGGTGATGAGTTTGTGGTTATTTTGAAGAATGCTTCGCCGGAAAAGGCGGCGATGGTTGCGGAACAAATCAGCCAGGCGATCCGGCGTACCCGAATTCAGATCGATAATAAATGCATCGATCTGACAACCACTATTGGTATGACCACAGTGATTCCCGGGGAGTCACTCGATGAGGTTTTTTTGCGTGCCGATCAGGCACTATTATTCGGCAAGAGAGCTGGAAAAAATCAGGTGGTGGTCAGGTAGCCGGCCACTGGTCGAACACTGAGCGAATTTCATATTGACAATAGCTTCGCTCGGTATTATTGTACGCGGCTTGCCTAAGCAAAGACTGTGTCCCCTTCGTCTAGAGGCCTAGGACACCGCCCTTTCACGGCGGTAACAG
>CAZNOB010000027.1:0-22883 GCA_964574535.1 uncultured Granulosicoccaceae bacterium
CCTGATAAGCCGCCAGTAGTCGCCCTTCAAAATCTTTTACATCAGGACGATCAATTAACAGGCCCGCTGCCACCCAGTTTTTGTACAACTGCGCCAACAACTCATCGTATTCTTCTATTAGTGGCTCAAGGACTGTCACCCTATCGAGCACATCTTCGATAACGATATAACCTTGATCGTTAAACCGGGTTAGTTGGGCAGGCGTCAGCATCAGGCGCATTCAATAAAAGTGAACTTTACTTTTACCTGAGCACAAAGAAGATTGCCATACCAGGATGGCACAAGCTGTGCCCGACACAAGCAGATATGAATTTTTGTGTTGGGCTAAGCAACAGCGGAGAAGACGTGGTAATCTTTTGCTGAAAAGAAGGGCGCCGAGGGACGCCCTGAATTTTCACGCACATTTTATTATTATTAGTATTACCAGTCGTGGCGATACATCACGCCACCTTCTATCGACGAATCCAGACCCGCTATATCCGGATCGACAGAAGAAAGTTCCAGCGAAACGCGTGCGCGATTGCTGAGATCATGTTGGTAGCCAAGTGCCACCGCTATCGGCGCATTGGCCGCTAGCTGGTTGTCTGATGAACTCAAGACAGCCAGCATTGTGTTTGGTCCGGTTGAATATGAGGCTTTAAATTTCACCCCTAAAGTCTCTTCAACCCCTTCAAAATCTTCATCATCCTGAGCCACCGCCAGTGCCAAACCCAAAGGACCGGCATCATAGCTCAGGCGGGCACCGAACAAACTTCCGCCCCCCAAATATCCCGTGCTGCCTCCATCGCGTTCAATCCAGGCACCCTGCAACGTAAAGCTTCCAATTGAATATCCGAGCGCGAGTTGTAACTCATCAAGCAGCCCGCTATTGGCTTCCCCTTCGCTCTCAACCAGCACCAGGTCTGCTTCGATCGAGAGACCACCAAGCCTCCCTGCATATTTCAGGGTATCGCCGTTTCGCTCTGTTCCGTTCTGCCAATCACCTTCCGTGACAAAATTTGTATCCTCATCACCGACATACGTATCCCAGGCAGTCCATTGTGATCCTATCGAGATCGCACCAAAATCACCGCTTATACCGACGAAACCCAGCCTAACCATGGGGCTACTAATCTGATCGTTACCCTCGAAGCCAAATTCGACTCGACCAAAGCCACGATAGCCATCAAATTCCTGACTTGCCTGTAGCCCGATTCGCGATTCCTGGTCCACCACACTGACGTCATCAGTATCGCCAGTTGCAGCGCCGTTATCCGTGTAAACCAGAGATTGACGCAGTGATGCATAAACACTGGACTCACCAAACGCCATGCTTGGCATTGCGGTAGCAATTGCCAGAGAAGCGTTAGTGATGAGTTGAGGTGCGTTCATGCCTGATTCGTTTCCTGAAGCCTGGTGAAGGCCGCTTAGTAGCCAGCGAACGATCACTTTAACAACAGCATTGGGATAAATACAACAATAATTACAAATACACCTAGCGGTTTGTCGGTTTGTTACAACAGCCGGAAATCATCGCTAAGCTCATTTATATCAAATAGATAGAGCGTCTCAGCATGTGTCAAACTATAAAATCTATCTGATCAGCCTAACTGTTGTGTAACATTTTAGGTACATTTTTTTTAAAAAATCGACTACGCAAATGCATTTGATAAATCGTACAAAACAAACCCTGAACGCCCGCTGGTCTTCGGGCTCGATGCCTCGTCGAGATATTTTCGTCGTCGAGAGAGCATAAGACACACGACTAAGGAGGCTGGCCTGTCATAAAGGCTCAATCACTACCTCATTATTGTGCAATCGAATCTGCACCGGTCGATTTTTCAAGCTGTCAGACAACTGATTCAATGGTTGCTCAAAACCAGCCACAGAAACCATCTCGGCATCTAAAGAGGTACAAAATATTCGCGCTTCCTGATCACCATGCGCACCGCACATTGCTCGCCCTCGCAAGGTGCCATAGACATGAATATTGCCATCTGCAATTAATTCAGAGCCGCTGTGATTTGCGACCAGAAGGACCAAATCTCCGTCACGTGCGACGCATTGCCGGCCCGCCGATAAAACTTCACTGATCACCAGAGCCTTACCGGCTCGCTCACGTATATCACGTCTAAGGCCGTTCGCACTGCCATGCGTCTTTTCTACGATAGGGACACCGGCTTCCTGCATTTTTTCAGCGAGTTCTTTAGGGATACCCCGCACTGCTACCGGAAGCAGTTTCTGTTGCCGAATCAGTTTAAACAAACCGTTAAAATCAAACGCGCTGTCAATCTGCAAGGAGGAAAAATCGACGATAACTGGCGTGTTTTTAAAAAAGGCAGGGGCTTGCGAGACTCGCTGTTGCAAGCCAGCGCCGATTTTTTGCAGGTCAGTTTCGAGCAATACGATGGTCATCATAGAGACCATACTGCTTCGAATATCAACCGATCTGTACTCACTCGTCATGGGAGGGTAATCACTCCAGCATCTGATGCAACGCTAAATGGACCGAAAAAATGGTACCACGCGGGAGTGAAAAGTTACGGGATGCTTAACGATTAACAACGAAAACAACAAGAATTCAGGAAAGAAGTAACTTGCGCTGCCCGTACTCAGCAGCGCAAATCGGTGGCCTGCGCCAATGAAGACCAGCCTCGACTACTATAAGGCGACAAGTAAATATTAGCGAAATGCTAAGGCTAGTCGCGAGACGTTACTTCCAGCAGGTGGTACCCAAACTGAGTTTTTACGGGGCCGTGTACTTCGCCAACCGCCTCATTAAATACCACTTCGTCAAATTCTTTCACCATCATTCCCGGACCAAAAGAACCGAGATCACCGCCGGACTGACCAGACGGACAACTGCTGTGTTCCGAGGCGAGGGCAGCAAAATCACCACCATCTGCGATTTGCTTTTTTAAATCCAGACACTTTTCTTCGGTGTCCACCAGGATATGCCGAGCTGTTGCTGTAGCCATGAATAAATTCTCTTTATGAGTTTAAAAATTAAGATGGAAGGCAGGATAAGCCCGGGACAGAGTCAGGAGTTACCAGGTTTCCAGACACCTGAAGCAGATTGCGCCTGCTCAGATTTTTGTCGCTGCACATCCGCAGCAACATGGCCGGCAAAGGCAGTTAACTCTTCGAGTATTTCCTGTTTTTGTGCTTCAGGCATGTCTTCCTGCCCAAGCATAAAACCGATCACCGCAGACAGATATTGCGAGGCGACACCTGGATCCGCTGCCGCTGCATCATGAGAGGCAAGCAGGTCTTTTACATCTTGAATTAATTTACCACTCAGCTGGAGCTGCGACATAAAACCGTTGCCTTTTATCTGTTGCCATATAATAACAGAATAGCCGACCGCAGGAATCTCTCTGTCATCTTTTTAGCGCACCCGCTCAATTGAGATCGAGCCAGCATGGTTAGCAAGACGAATCCGTTTACAGCAACACTACCCAGGACAAACCACATGAGCACTCAGGATATTATTGAGCAGAAACTCAGCAGCGCTCTAGCCCACAGCCATTTGGATATCAAAAACGAAAGCCACATGCACAATGTACCACCCGACTCCGAATCCCATTTTCGGGTGGTGGTCGTCAGCGAAGAGTTTGAAGCGCTAAAGCTGCTGGCACGACACCGAAAAATCAACGCGATTTTAAAAGAGGAATTAGCAGGAAGTATCCACGCCCTGGCACTTCACACCTACACGCCGGAGGAGTGGCAAAAAAGGGGCGAGTCAGCCAACTCTTCTCCTGAATGTCGAGGCGGTTCTGCGATGGAAAAAGGCAATTGAAGCTAGCCCAGCGGCAGTACGTCCGGCATGCGAGCCCGCAAGCGCGTTTGTTTGGAGTTCTGCATACGCCAGTCTGAAACCGTCATGTTAAACAACACACCTTTTACATAGTCGCGTGTTTCATCAAAAGGTATTGTCTCGACCCACAGATCAGCTGGCAGAGCGTCACCATTCACCCATTTTTTAACGCGATGAGGACCGGCATTATAGGCAGCAGCGGCAAGCGCTACGTTTTCATCGAAGCGTCGCAAAACAAAATTCAGATAACGGACCCCCAGCCTGATATTTAGCTCGCCATCGATTAGCTTCCAGCGAGGAGCTGCCACGCCGAGCTTTTTACCCATATCTTTGGCGGTTGCAGGCATTAGCTGCATGAGACCTACGGCACCCGCGGGTGAACGCACATCAGAGATATACCCGCTCTCCTGACGCATGACGCCATAAACCAGTGCCTCTGGCACCGAATTTAAAGCCGCTGTTTGACGTACCGTCTCCAGATGGGGCGTAGGAAACAAATACGCAAGCGCAGATTTCTGATTGGTCTTCCTCATTGCAAAATAGGCGCGGTCAAACCAACCGATTGAATAAGCAATTTGAGCTGCGGCAACAAGTTGTTCATTGCTCGCGTCGGCCATGACGCGATTCCACTCGCGTCGGCCTTCCCAGGCTATATCTGCCAGGAAGTACTCTATTGCCCTTTGAATTCGAGAGTCGTCTAACAACCGTTCAATCTGAGCGTTGCTTGCAACCGGATTACTGACCCCCACCTGGTAGGAAATCGCCAACTGGTCCGCCGCCAGGAAACCATGGTAATCAAAGTTCACCGCAAGCCCGCGATAGATTTTTTCTGCGGCTCCTTGATAACCAACTTCGGTCAGAGCACGAGCGCGCCAATACTGCCAGCGCGACTGCGCCAGTTCACTCGCCGGCAAATTATCTATATGCCTCAAGGCTGAACGCCAATCCCCGCCCCTCAGCGCCATACGGATTCGCCAGTAACGCACCCCTCGATATTCGGGACTGGCCAGGGACAATAAACCTGAAGCCTCAGGCATGCCACGCTTGGCCGCCAGCACAGCGTATTCGGCTATAGTTTGTGAGATCTCTGCAGGGTTAAATCCGAAGTCAGCCCCGCTCTTCTCCCAGAAATTGCTGGCCGCTACTAAATCTTCACGCGCCCAAAGCTTCAACAGATGCTGCGCCAGACGGCGATGATGCTCGCTGGTCCCCTTCATTGCAGGTGACCTCAGGAGCGTTGCGGGAGAATCAATCTGCTCTATCCATTGCCTGACTATTTCTCGATCCCGTTTGCTGTAGTAACGCAGCAACTCGGTAGCAGAATCCTGATCTCCACGAAGCAGCAACGCTACAGTTCGCTGCCAAAGCGCACGAACGGGAATACCTCCCGCGTCATTGAGAATGGCGCTAAAGGCTTTGTCGCAGTTACTCGTATGCTGTCGAGGCGTCGCCCACAACTCGCCAGTTTCGTTATCAAGACGGGTAACTTGTTTATTCCTGACACCGGCAAGTAGATCATCGCACGGATGTATGGGGGAGTTGTCAGCTTTCGCAATAAGAGCATAGTCACTCCAAAGATCCAGTTTCACTGCACGATTTTTAAGCCCCCCCAGTAAACGACGATGCGAACGACTGTCCTGATGCTTACGGCGAAACAGGTCGACCTTCGACAGCATTGATTTAGGATCTGCAACGTTGTCAACTTTTTTCCTAAGAACCAGATAGTCAAGGTACGCTGCAAGCGGGTAATCTTTTACTTCATCCAGCCGCTGTTCCGCCAAGCCGGATCGCCCATTGCTCACCAGATCATGCAATTGACGAAAGCTCTCACGCTGTTGCTGGTATCGCGACAGTATTTTTTTGGATAGTTCAACTGATCGAACCTGCAGGTCATCAGTGTCTGCGACAACTGTTACAGGGGCACTGACAACAAATAACAGTAATGCTAGCCAGTGCAATGCAGGAAGATTATGAAGTAATACTTTACAGCGATGATTAAACAAACCTTTTTTCTTATGAGATAAATCTGCTGCCACTATGCGACCGTTTAATCTGAGCTTATAATCCAGTCACTTTACACTTTTTACGGTCAAGCGCGCCACATAAAAAAACCTATCAACAACCACCGTAATATTTACTGCAACCTAAAAATTTAAGTGATTAACAACACCGTGCTTTCTGTTACCGCATCCGTTTATCCGCTTATCGATATAGGCGCAAACCTGACTCACAATTCTTTTGATCCGGATCGTCAGCAGTGTTTAGCTCGAGCTATTCAAGCCAACGTGGTAAAGATGGTAATCACAGGTTCGGATTTGCAAGAGAGTCAGGAAGCCATTGCCTTAGCATGCAGCAATCCGGAACGCTATTCCGCCACCGTCGGCATTCACCCGCACTACGCAGACCAATTCGACGACAGTGCGAAAGATACTCTTGAGTCGTTGGCAAAAAAACCACAGGTCGTCGCGATAGGCGAAACCGGACTGGACTATTTTAGAGATATATCACCTCGCAAAACGCAACAAGATTCGTTTATTGCCCACCTTGAGCTGGCAAAGAAACTTAACAAACCGCTGTTTCTACACCAACGCGATGCGCATGCTGCATTTCACTCGATTCTTAAAGAACATCAGGCAGAACTTCCAGCCGTTGTGGTGCACTGCTTTACAGACACCGCCGATGCGCTGCGCGACTATCTTGATCTCGATTGTTACATCGGCATTACTGGCTGGATATGCGATGAACGCCGTGGCACTCATTTGCTCGACTGCGTAAGCACCATTCCACTGGAACGTTTAATGATCGAAACCGATGCACCCTACCTGCTGCCGCGATCTTTAAAGCCAAAGCCTAAAACCCGCCGCAATGAACCCTGTACTTTGCCCGAAGTCCTGCGCCAGATCAGCCAGGTGCGACCAGAATCAGAGGCCAAAATCGCTAGTCAGACGACACAGAATGCTATCCGTTTTTTTGGTCTGGATAAACTTGATCTGGATAACATAGAGAATCCAGGTTAAACCGCCCGGTGGCCGCGGCGCCCGTCCAGCCCCGGTAGACTCAGACACTCGATCAACAGCGATCGTAACCGTAAGTCTGCTCGGCATTACTCCTCACTGAAGCTCAGCCATGGCAACGGTATACACAGGGCCTTGCTTTATCTTCCTGTAATTGCCGAAGATCTCGCTAAATGTTCGTTTCACAAAACCCCGGAGCCCGGTAATCGTCACAATATAAAATCTTCCGCCTGGTTTTAATCGGCTGTGCACATCATAAAACATCAGGTAATACAGCTCTTTGCCTGACTTGGCCGGCAGATTGGTCACAACCACATCAAATTGTCCATCTGGTACATGGTTGAGGCCATTGCTTAAAAGAATATCTACATTGGAAAGGTTGTTGAGCTCAGCATTCTTCCTGCAATACTCGATCGCCACAAAATCTTTATCGACTAAACACACGTGCGCGCCGGGGTTAGCAGCCGCAAGTGGCAATCCCAGAGCGCCGTAGCCGCAACCAAGATCCAGCACCTGAGCATCGTCACTGATCTCTACGTACTCAAGCAACAACCGTGTGCCAGCATCCACTTCACGCGGGGAGAATAATCCCCAGGTCGTATGAAAGGTCAGCGACGCCTGATCGAAATGTTCATTAAAAACAATGTCCTGCCGAAGCTTTGGCAGTGTTTCTCGGGTGATTGATGATTTCATTTAATCAAATTTTCAGGCACCAGGGGTGCATTTTGGACCGTCACAGCACACAGTGACGCAAAGATTAGTTGCATGTAAAGCCTAGTATCCATAAATTACCTGCTATCTGGCATTGTATCTTGGGTCCGGAAGTACAACTGTGCCAAAAAGAATTTCTATCATTTAGAGGCGTTTTAGCAAATGCGATTAGTATTACTCGGAGGACCAGGTGCCGGAAAAGGCACCCAATCCACCTATATTATCGAGAGGTACGGCATACCGCAGGTATCTACCGGTGATATGTTGAGAGCGGCCATTCGAGAAGGCACCGATCTTGGCAAAAAAGCGCAGGCAGTGATCGACAAGGGAAACCTGGTCTCCGACGATGTCATTATTGGCCTGGTGAAAGATCGAATCAAAAAAGAGGATTGCCAGGGAGGGTTTCTGTTAGACGGCTTCCCTCGCACCATTGGTCAGGCCAATGCACTGAAAGACAGTGGTATCTACATAGATGCAGTCATCGAAATAGCTGTAGATGACGAGGAGATCGTAAAGCGGATTAGCGGTCGACGGACTCATTTGCCCTCCGGTCGTACTTATCATGTGATTTACAATAAGCCCAAACAGGAAAATATCGACGATGTTAGCGGCGAAGAACTGGTACAACGAGTAGACGACAAGGAAGAAACAGTCCGAAAACGGCTTGCTGTGTACCATAACCAGACTGCACCGCTGATCAAATACTATCGGTCATGGGCAGAAGATAAAAGCGCCGGCGCGCCGATCTACTCTCGAATTGACGGGATTGGCGAGGTCGATCAAATCCGCGATCAAATATTCACCATTCTGGACAATATCCAAAAGTAGTACCCCCCGGCAGTTTCAAAAAAAATCCCGCTGCTGCGGGATTTTTTACTACACCACTGATGAATAATTAACGGGGAGAGATCACTGGAGCTCTACATTCAGCGATTTCAGTGTTTCCATGGTTACACCACCTCTGGACAAAGAATTGGCTCGCTGGTATGCCTCGACAGCGCTTAGTGTCGCACTGCCCAACACGCCATCAATATCGCCCGGGTCAAAGCCTTTACTGGACAAAGCCTGCTGCAGGTTGGCAATCACGCTCTCATTAACGTTTGTTTCGCACAGAATCGACTGCCAGCTCATACGTTCGCTGGACACTTTTACGCGCTTGGTGATAGTTTGAAACTCAGCAGGCAGGCTAACTCGGGTCTCGCGAGCCGGCTCTATCACTTTACGCACCCGAATAGTGGAAAATTCCGCTGGTACGTTAGTCTTAACGATCTCAGCAGGGGCATCCACCACTTGCTTCCGAATGGTCTTGAATACTGGAGGAACTTCCACCTGACGAGTTGTTGCCGGTGATTTCACCACTGACCGGTTAATCGTTTTGTAGGTGGCGGGTTCAACCACTAAACACATGATTTCACCGGTAATATTGTCAATTTTCTCGATAGGGCCACGGCCTTTCTTCCACACCGTCTGCTCGGGCCGATCCAGTACTCTCTCCGATACTGTTTCATAGACCGCAGGCACAGGCACTAAGCGAGTGGTCGCTGGCTCTACCATCACACGCTCTTCCAACCAACGGAAGCTGGCAGGCTTAACGGTGACAATTTCACTTGCCTCTTTCACCAGCACTCGCTCTTCTACCCATTGGTATTTTGCGGGAATGATAGTGACTTTTTCGCTGGCCTCGCGTTTCAGCACCTTCTCACTGACGACGTCGTACTTAGCAGGTACCAGTACCTTCGCATAGCATTCGCCGGGCTTTGCATCAGGCGGGTAAAGGCTAAGACTCTCTTTCGTGGAGTCCTGCGATTCCGCGACTCCAGTGGTAAAAAGCCCAAAAGCTACCGCGACCCCCACCATTTGCAATCTATTCGTTGCCATATCAACAATCTCTTTTTTTTGTTTTGCGACTAAAGATAAACCACAGTCCGCTCTAAACATTGCCAGACTGTTATGTGTATTATGTCGCAATACTTACCGGCTTGTCACCTTTCTGTTTCAGTTTATTTTCAATTTGCATCATTTTTAATACACTCGACGTTTTTTCGTTTGGCCATAAAGGCGGCGGGATCAACCAGTTCCCCGAAATCATCAATCGCTGGATATTCCAGATTGTGAGTATCGCAAAACGCCGCCTCTACCGGACGGTACCAGCGGTACAAAGTACGCTGGTATTCTGCATTTGTAAGCCTGCGTTGGTCATAGAAACCTTTATCGGATCGCTGTCGTTGCGCTTCCAGTAACACAACGGCAGCAGCCACAGACACGTTGTAGGACTCGACCATGCCAAGCATAGGAATAGACACATGGTTGTCCGCAAGGTTCGCGGCTACTTCACTGACACCAAACAATTCAGCGCCAAATAGTACAGCGGTTTTTTTGCTGTAATCGACTGACCTGAAATCTGTGGATCGATCACTCTTATGCACTGCCACAATCGCAAAACCCTGCTGCTGGAGTCGCCGAATAGGTTCCTCAGCGCTCTTATATAAATGCAGATCGAGCCACTTATCGCTGCCCATCGCAATACCACTTCGCGCACGAAACGATTCGTCATCACGCATCACCGCATGAAACGCGTGAACGCCTACCGCATCACAGGTGCGCATAATCGCCGAAACGTTATGCGGCTTATGAACATTATCTGTTACCACTGTTAAATCTGGCTGTCGCTTTTCGAGACACGCTTTTATTTTATTGAAACGCGCCTGTGTCACGAGCGAACACCCACACTTTTATTAGCCAGGTAAAAGGGGCCGGTTTCGATGTATTGAGTCATGAGTTACTCCCTGCAAAGAAGGGCGGAATTCTACCAGAATGAGTGATAGCTGGTGTCTGGCCACTAACTAAACTACACTCGCCGCCGAACTAAATTCAAACAAACTCCGGAGTTAAGTGGAATGTCAGCACCAATCAAGAAAGTGGCCGTCGTGGGCGCAGGCACAATGGGTGCGGGCATTGCGGGCTTATGTGCGTCCGTTGGCTGTGATGTGGTATTGATTGATGTGCAAAAAGAAAATGCACAAAAAGGTATCGAACGTCTGTGTGCAGGCAAGCGCCCGGTGATCACTAGCGAACAAGCAGCAAAAATCACTGCAGGATCATTGGATTCTGATCTCTCACTGATAGCCGATTGTGACTGGATATGTGAGGCCGTTGTTGAAAACCTGCAAATAAAACGCAACCTCTTTAGCCAGCTTGAAGGTGTCCGCAAAGATGGATCGATCATCACCACAAATACATCCGGTATCCCGTTAAGGGATATTTATCAGCAGATGCCGGAGCGTCTGCAACGTGATATTGCGGTCACACATTTTTTTAACCCTGTGCATATCATGAAGTTGGTGGAACTTGTCCCTGGCAGTAATACTGATCCCGACGTGACCCGGCGACTCGCAGAATTTTTTGATGGCCCGATGGCCAAGGGTACCGTGTACGCCAAAGACACAGTCAACTTCATTGCCAATAGAATTGGTTGCTTCTGGATGCTGGCCGGATTACATAAAGCCGGGGCTGCAGATATCAATATAGAAATCGCTGATGCGCTGATGTCTAAACCGGTCGGACTACCACCCACCGGTTTGTATGGATTGATCGATCTAATAGGGCTGGATATCATGGATTCGGTTGCCAAAAATCTTCAGCAAAATTTGCCTGCCAGCGATTTGGGGCGCGATTATCTCACCATGCCCGACGCAGAGTTAACCATGCTTGCCAATAAACAACTGGGACGGAAAACCGGGGGTGGTTTTTATAAAATGCTGAAGGCAGAAGACGGTTCAAAATCAATGGAAGTCTTCGACCTCGGAACTGAAACATGGCGTACTGCAGAAACGGTGACTCTTGAAGAAGTACACACCGATATAAAGACTCTGATGTTCAGTAATGACGCAGAAGGCACTTTCGCATGGGATTTAATGAGTGCAACATTGTTGTACTCCAGCTCACTGGTGCCTGAAATTTCAAACGATATTGTCAACATAGACCGCGCGATGAAATGGGGCTTCAACTGGGCACAGGGCCCCTTTGAATTAATCGACACCATTGGTGCCGAGAAATTCGCCCAAAAAGTATCGACCTCGGGGGGTACTCTCGACGGCATGCTTAAAATACTTCTGGACAGCAACCACGAAACTTTCTACACAGCTGAAGGAAGCCAGTACCTGTCACTACAAGGGAAGTATGAACCGATAAGCGCTATATAGTCTAACCAGCTCAATGGCCACAGGGGCAGTTATGTTATGTCAGGTCTGCTCAGTCATATGACAGACCCGGGAGTTTTAATTCACGCCATACTCTTCAGCTCGGGCCTCGCGAACCAGTTCGTAAAGCGCTTTTAACACATCGCTTTTGTATATGACCCCTATCACTTCGACGCTCTCTTCTCCGGTTCTGGTGATCGGTGCATAGTTTGATCCCAGTTCGTTAAAAACCTGCAGCGCTGCCAGCAAGTTGGTGCTGGTCGGGATAGCATGAGTAATGGGTTTCATCACTGCCTCGCATTGAGTATCGCGACCATCTCTCACATTACCAGCGACAATTTCATCAGTTGACAGACTACCAACAAAATCCTTTTCATCATTTATCACAACAGCAATATAGCGTTTTACCGCAAACATCGCAGATTCAATATCCAACAATGATGCTTGCGGACCAACCTCAATATAGTTCTGAGTTACCAGATTATCAATTGTGCGAGTCCGAAGCAGACTTTGATCGCGACCAGTATTCAGATTGATCCTGCGTTTGGCTAGTTGCCACCTGAAAAAAGAACCATGAGGCATTAACTGCATAAACGTACTGGCCATAGCCGAGGACAGCATCACTGCTATGACCAGGTCATAGTCGACCGTAAGCTCAAATACAATCAAGAGTGTTGAGATAGGAGCGCCGAGCATCGCTGAGGCAACTGCCGCCATGCCAACCACTGAATACACTCCCTGGCTTGATGTCTCCAATGGAACTACTGTATTTAACAAAAACCAGAACGCCCCACCGAGCATAGCACCAATAAACAATGCGGGACTGAACACACCGCCAGCAAAACTACTACCCAGCGCTAAAGAAGCGCCCACAAGTTTTGCGACCAGCAAACCGATTAGCAACTGCACTTCCAGTTGTTCGTTTAGTGCAAGCGAGGTGCCTTCATATCCAACGCCCAGAATTAGCGGATAGGCCAGAGCGATCCCCCCGATAACAACACCTGCTACAGCAGGCCGGTACCATACAGGGATACCGGTTTTTTGCCACGACCACTGTGTAAAGATCACCATAGTGATGAAGCACTGCACCAGTAAGGCCGCAATGAACCCAAGTAGTGCGAAGGCCAATAGCTCCCACAATGATCCAATCGCAAAGTCAGGTAAAACAAATTCCGGCAAATTACCATAAACACTGTGACGAACAATGACTGCTCCCATCGCCGAAACAACTACGGGAGCAAATACTCTCAGTGAGTAGTATCCAATAACGACTTCAAGCGCAAACAACACCCCGGCGATCGGTGTATTGAACGATGCGGTAACAGCAGCTGCTACTGCACAACCCAATAACGTGATTGATTGTGTCCGCCCCAACCCCAACTGTTCAGCAAGCCATGCAGTTAAGGACGCACCAATATGCACTGCCGGCCCTTCCCTGCCAAGAGGTGCTCCGGAACCCAGCGACACCAGAGTCGCCAACCCGACAATCCCACCAGATCGGACATCCATTTTACCGGCTCGTAAAGCACTGGCCTCCATCACGTCGGCGATGCCATGGAAACGATGTCCCGGCATCTGACGCAGGATCAAACCAACAACCACACCACCCAATACAGGTGCTAACACTATTGTCCAGTCAGATTTATTGGCAAGCCAGGAGACGCGATCTAAATCTCCGGAACGGGCAAAAAGAATGTCCTGCAATACGCTGATGCATTGAATAAGCGCGACAGTTGCAACACCCACCAATAGACCGGTGAATAACGCAAGCAGGAAAAAACCTAACCGAAGTCTGAAAAATTTCTTCAAAGAATCAGGCCACTAGTTCTGCCAGGTGTTCGTGTGTTTTACTGCCGCTTGAGTAAATCTCTGATTTCAGATAGCAAGGCAATCTGCGGATCTGGCTCAGGCTCTTGCTGTGCCTTCGCTTTGTTAATTAACTTGACCACAAGGAATATAGCGGCGGAAACGATAAGGAAACTGATCAGAGTATTTATAAAAGCACCCCAGTTTATTGTAATTGCCCCGGCTGACTTTGCCGCCGCCAGTGAAGCATAGGGCGCAGCAGTGGATCCTTCTTTCAACACCGTGAATATCGCGCTGAAATCTACCCCGCCTAACAGCAAACCAATTGGAGGCATAAGAATATCTTCAACCAGACTTGCCACAATAGTGCCGAAAGCCGCGCCAATAACTATACCGACGGCCATATCCACCATATTGCCGCCAAGCGCGAATTTTTTAAATTCCTCTAGCATTTTTGCTGCCCATGAAAATATCGAGCTTTCATCATAGCAAAAACAGGTTCAGGTCGCTTTTAAGGGAGTGCTTTTTCAAATTTGTTCACTGGAAGGGGGATGACGATACAGTTACCTGGCGGCCTTAGGTAAAGAGACGATGACGTGAGTAGTTATACACTTACCACGCTTAAAGGTACTGCAACAAAAGTCGCAGTACCTATGGTGGCTTTTAGTTACTAGCTGTACCACTTACAGATGCAGCTGATTCCGCACCGGCAGTTGGTAGTGATGCAGATGTTGCTGCTTCAGTATCTTTTACAGCTTCCGGAGATACAGCAGGATCTGGCGATTGCGCATCGAAGGAAATCAAATCACGATTTCTCTCAACCAGCTTTGCTCCAATTCCTTTTACCCGAACTAAATCGTCAATATTTCTAAAATCACCATGGAGTGAACGATAGGCAATGATGGCTTTCGCCTTTGCATTTCCAATCCCATTGAGATTTTCCGCAATCGTTACTGCATCAGCCTTGTTAATATTAACAATCTGAGCGGCAAACAATGTGGAAGAAAATAGTACGATAAGTGTTACTGCCACTGCTTTATAAATATTTTGAAACATATTTTACCTCTATTATTTCTACTTCAAACGTCAGTTTACAACGACGACAATCGCCGTCTTCTACTTAATGATTACTGCTACTAATAAACTACTGTATTGCTACTACAAACTACAAATCACTTCTGTATCAAACTTACTGCCAGACAATCTGTAACTGACATGGAAAAATTACCACAGAAAATTCCACTAAAACGGTGCCTGGTTCACACAATGATTTATTGTCGTTCCGGTTTGTAGCTGCAATATCAGTTAAATTTCGCCCTTACCCCTGCAGTCCGGCCGGTAGAATTCTGCTTGCCGGAATAAGCCACGCTGCGGTAATTTTTTGATCGCAGGAGGCACACAGTTACTGGTGCATAGTTGTTCAGTTGTCCCCAAAAAGTGGTTTGGAACTGTATACATAGCATTTCGCTAATATTTACTTGCACCTTATGAACAATCCAGGCTAGCTACCGCGCAGGCTAGCCTCCCCCGGAATGCCCCAAACCGACTGCCGATGAGGATGCTTCAGATTCTACTTCCAGAATTGGTAACTTAAGCTCCATGGTAGTACCAATATTCTCTTCACTGCGCGCTGCAACATTACCACCATGCTGCCGGACAACAGTCGCTACCAATGCCAGTCCCAACCCGGTACCTTTAAACTGTTTTTGAACATTGGGATCACGGTGAAATCGTTCAAACAGTTTACCTATTCTTGATTCTGGAATTCCGATGCCCTGATCAGATACCTCTGTCACCAGCCAACCACCATCTTCGATACGGGTGACTATATTCACCTCGGTACCTTCAGGTGAATACTTAATCGCATTGCCCACAACATTGACGAATGCTCTCTCCAGCAGGCTTGAATCCGCCGAAATCCATATATCTTCTTCAATGTCATTCGATTTTAAGGTGATTTGTTTTTGTCGGGCCTGGGGCAACAGCTGATCGATAGTGCTCTCAACAATATTCTCGAAAAAGACCGGCTGCAATTGCTCAACCTCCAGGTTCTCAGCTCGAGTAAGACCCAGCAGATCATCAATCATACTCAGTGTTTTATTGATATTGGACTCAACCTGAATATAGGGTGACACGTCTTTGTTTTCATCAGCCTGCTCTCGCTCCCTGGAAACCAGATATAACGAGGAAATCAAAGGTGATCGAAGATCATGTGACATATACTCGATTAGTTCATTTCGCAGCCGCTCGGCTCTTCTAATTTCACTTAAATCAACAGCACTGGCTACGATAAGACGATCAATAAGCTCTCCCCCCAGCACATTAAAGTCAATCACTAACTCTCGCTCTCCGCGTAGAAAGTTGACCTGCCAGTTTTTACCTTCGCACATCACTGAATCAAACGCTTCTTTATCTATACGGCCAGGATCTTTCCCCAATCCAACAAAGAATTCATAGACTGATTTGTTCTCCAGTGAAAAATCGCTGAACATTTCCAGTGCAAGATCGTTGTAACGCATTAATTCCCCAACGGCATTCCATACAATCAAGCCGGTTGGACTACCTGCAAAGATATTGTCGTTGAGAACTTTTAACTGCAAAATATGCTGGTTCTGTTTACTTAGCCGATCTGCATCGGTTTGCAAACTTTCGATAGTACCACCCGAATCGTCGACGGTGATTCGGCGTTGCACTCTAGACGCCTTATCAATAAAAGCCCCAAACCTTTCGTCCATAAATTCGTCTTCAAAACTGAATCCAATGACAAATGGTTTTTCCGATGAGAATTTCTTTATTAAAAGTTCGTTTTTCCTGGTCCATTCCGTATTGGTCACTTTGTGAGGATCAATACCGGATAAACTACCGCACGATTTCAGACTACCTTCACTTAATAAAAACCAGCGTTTTAAATAGAGGTGTGTTTCAGCGTTCTTAAACAGACTCACCAGCGGGAGACTTGCACTTAAACCAATATCGTCATCATAGATGGCCAGTTTGTTTGTTTCGTTTCGCAAAAATCGCGAGGCAAATTCCAGGCGGTGCCAACTCCACAACGGAAACGCAAGCAATATAGGAAAAGATGCTAATAATGGAGCAAACCACAGATTCAAAAAACGATAGAGAATAAAACTTAGAAACACTGGCAATAAAGCAAACAACACCGTTGCCAGAAAACCCCACCGCGGACGCAACTGAGAGTAAATCATCAATAATACGGCAATCGAAATTGCGACCATTAAATATGCCACCCAAATACCGACCTGACCAATCAGGTTGCCGGACTCAAGCGCGCTATAGATGTTGGCGTGTACTTCTACTCCGGGCAAGGCCTGGTCGGTTCCGAATATTGGTGTTGGTACCGAGTCCCCCAGTCCGGTGGCGGTCATCCCAAAAAACACCACGCTGCCGTTAAAAACTGAGGGGTCAAAATTGCCAGACAACACCGATGCTGCAGACACTGTGGTAAACGTACTCTTCGGACCATGAAACGGAACCAGCACTTCGTAGTCACCCACCCAACTGCTACCAGGATCTCTATGTGTACTACGTACACCTGGCAGAGAGTCAGGTGCTGTCCCAAGGGTTTCCATCGCCACAAGAGAAAGCAATGACCAGTGAGCATGCTGAAAGCCGGCTTTTAGATGCACACGGCGCACGATACCATCGGAGTCGATAGGGAAGAAAACATGCCCAAGATCGCGAGATGCTTCCAAAATGACGGGAATGGGAAGCGTCTCGCCATTTCTTATTTCGTCGTCTCGTCCTTCAGTGTGGACTGGAAGAATGACTCTATTTGACCGTTGAATGGACTGCGCCAGCGCCAGATCATGTTCCGGATTATTTGCACTCGCTTCAGAGTATAGAATATCAATCAGAATAATTGCCGCACCTGCATCAGTGAGGTTATCAATTATCTGTGCCTGATCATTTCTTGGCCACGGCCAACGCCCTTTCGCCTCGACACTGTCGGAGTCTATTCCAACAACAACGTACTTGGAAGGTGGCGCAGATTGCCCGAATCGAACCCAGTTGTCGTAGATCAACCGGTCCATTTTCAGGGTAGCCTCTCCCCGGTGCAACAACAGCGTTAAAACACCAAAGAAGAAATAGAACCCTGCCAGCGTCCAATATCCAAAACGGCCATTGCGTCGGACATCAGCATCAGATTTGGCCATCTAAACTATTGACCGGTTTTCTTAAACTCGTACAAGCTACCATAGGCCGAAACTGTGGAGTCATTGAGCACCGCACGGGCAATCAGGTAGATATCCTTGCTGGTATCAACTTGCAATGTCAGTGAATCACCAGCGCCGATATCATAAGACTGAAATTCCACCAATTGATCAATATCATCAACTTTGGTGAGGCGATCACCAATGTGTATTTCTGTATTGTGCGTACCGACGGCTTTGACAGTTAATGTTGTGTCAATCAGCTCTACTTCGAGCTCGGGCTCATCAGCTGAAGCATCTACCTCTACCTGATCGATGCGACGAACGGCATTAAACCCCTGTAGTCCGTTACTGGCGACACCACGAGCACTGATAAAATAGGTACCAGGCCCTGGCTGGGCTCGCAGCATAGGCTTGTCACTGGTTACAGATTGAAGAATATCCGTCATCGACTCATTGCTGGAAACTACGACCTTATAATTCTCCGCGTCACCGAGTGGACTCCATGAAATAAAATCCTGTGCACTAAATCTCAGGAAGTCATTGTATTGAGGCTTGCTCAGCAAGTCATAGAGCACAGATATCGATTGCCCTTCACCAGCCAGCGTTCCCTTGCCCATTGGCACCCTGTTGGAATTCTCATTGACCGAAATTTCCACTGCACCTTCTGTTACCCCAAGAATGTTGCCATCAAGTGTAGCGAAGTCAAAAACAGTTCCACGAACAGCGGCTGTCGCATAGGGGGTATTAATCGAGAACTCAGTTGGCCTGGTAAATCCGGTATTATTCACATTGAGTTGCATCTGCCCTTTGTCTGTGTGCAGATCAATCTGACAGGGGATATTGACTTCAAAACACTCCAGCTCATGAAGCACGATATGGCTATCCGGCTGAATGTTAACGAGCGACTCGCCCTTGAAAACTAAACTGGCAAAACCGTTCCTGCCGGTCTTGATGATATCGCCGACATGGATTTTCGCGCCTGTCTCAAGCGGTAGAACATTTGATTCATCCTGGCGCTGCAGTGAAGCATCGCCTTTGGCAAAAATGACTTTAGCAAAATTTCGATATTGAAGGACCTCCCAGGGAAACACGATTTTCTCACCGGGAGATAGTTTATCGGGAGATTCCAGGTTATTAACTTCTACAATTTCGGCCCAATAGTCCAGAGTCCCCATTTCACGCACAATAATAGAGCTAAGCGTATCGCCTGGCTTTACCACCACATTTAAATCAGTTTTGCGTGTTTTAGATCCTGGCTCCGTTGCATTCTGAGCAAGCGCGAAAGTCGAGTGGATCGCCATAAACAGAGGCACTGTACAAGCCACCTTTCTCAGCCAATTGGTTTTCATTATGATTGTTTCCAAACGCTAGGTTCCGTCTAACTCACCGAGCAGACACGACAATAATATACCGTCCACCATACATTTAGCGAGCACGCATACTATTTACCCTGTTAACGCATAAATAGTCACAACACCTGACACCAACGCTGCAATCAAGTTTACCAACAGCAGACCCGCTACTTGCGGTGGCGAGACGCCAAACAATTTACATTGATTTACGTGAATCAGGTGTTAATCGTATGCTCTTCCAGGCGATACCCATGTTGATAAATGCTGGTAAGTTTCCATTTTTCTGTTGCAGATAAATTTAATTTCTTACGCAGGCGACTGGCGTGTGTATCGACGGTTCGAGTATTTAGCTCAGCGGACGTGCCCCATACCGAGGTCAATAAATGCTGGCGAGATAACACTCGCCCGCGATTGCGAAAGAGGAATAGTGCCAGGTCGTATTCTTTTTCTGTCAGTCGAACAACTTCCCCGCTGACCGAAATTTGTCGGTTACTGGTGTCAAACACATAGGGGTCGCATTCAAGAATTTCAGTTTCTGGTTGAGCGCGACGAGCAAGTGCTCCAATCCGTGCCAGCAACTCAAATTGCCTGACAGGTTTGACCAGGTAATCATCAGCGCCGCTCTCCAGAGCAGATACGATATCTGACTCTGCCTGACGGGCAGTGATGAAAATTACCGGCACGTCACTTACAAGACTTTGACGCAGCCATTTAAGAATCTCCAGGCCAGTGGCATCCGGCAGATTCCAATCCAGCGTCACCACATCGTAACTGGTTTTGCGAAAGGCCCGCTGAAAGCTCTCTGGTTCATGGAAAACTTCGCACTGATGGCCTTTTTCTATAATCCAGCCACTGGCACGATTAGCCTGATCTACATCGTCTTCAAGCATGCCGACGCGAAGTATTTGTGAGTCTGCCAAGAGTTTCTCCTACCCGGTTTACCGATACTAAACTGCTTCTGTACTCGGATTAAAATAGTGACGCCCCGCCTTAACCGATACGATCTGCTGGAGCAAATGAGCATAATCCTCGTCATTGCTCGCAAAATCAATCTCGCTGGCGTTAACAATTAGAACAGGTGTTTCGTTGTAGCGATGAAAAAGTTCAGTATACGCTCTCTGCAAGCGCACAATATAATTACTCGCAATCGCCTGCTCTGAGGATTTACCCCGTTTTTCTATTCTGTCGTATAGGATGTCGACAGGTGCCTGCAGGTACACAACCAGATCGGGGAGTACCAGATCAAAAGCCAGTTCTTCAGCTATCGCCAGGTACAGCGCATACTGACGATCGTCCAGAGTCAGGCTCGCAAACAGTTTGTCTTTGTTGAATAAAAAATCCGACACCCAGGGGCTTTCATCACTACCGCTGCTGGCTAGATTCCGCAACGCTTCCCGCCGCGACAAAAGAAAATGCAACTGCGTTGGCAGACTGTAGACATCCGGATTACGATAGAACGAATCCAGAAAAGGGTTCTGTGCAGGATCTTCCAGTATCAACTGGCCGCGCAGCGACTTGGCCAGGCGACGGGCCAGGGTGGTTTTTCCGACTCCGATCGGACCTTCGACAGCGATATATCGTGGAGAACTGGCCACTTAAAACCTCACTAATTGGTTTATCTCGCGCGAGTCTGGCATAAACTGCCACAAGATTGTGCGAATCACACGGCAACGTAATCCTTTCACTGAGGCCCGGTTAATCCGCTTTTTTGCGTCGTCTGGCCGGGCGCTTTTTAGGCCGCGCAGAACGCGCTTTGGAACGCGCCGCAGCGATAGCCTCCTGTGCTTCCGGCGACTGTTGCATTTTCTCCCAGATATCGCAATACTCCTGCAGATCCTCCCCTGCCTCAGCTCGCAAACACAGAAAATCGTAAGCCGCTCTAAAGCGCGGATTCGACAGCATCAGCTTTGCCTTCTTGCCTTTGGTCCGAAGCAATTTTGGCTGTAAGTTCCAGATTTCACGCATAGTCACCGAAAAACGACGTGGCAAGGAGGTAACTGCTAACTGCTCTGGCACAAGTTCATCGGCGGCGGCACGAATTGCCAGCAACGGCGGTTGCCCCTGATCTTCAAGGGCAGCCGCACACTCACTTACCGACGGCCACAGCATCACAGCGTAAATGTACGCGGGAGTCACTGGTTGATCAGCCAGAATTCTTTTATCCGTATTAAGTAACGCCAGATCAATCATGCTGCGAGTGTATTGATCATCGTTTTTTAATCGACGATCCGCCAACGGAAATAGATACTGGAGCAAATCGAGCTCGAGAACCTTTTCAAAACTTCGCAGACCATAGCCGGACTGAAGCAACTTTAAAACTTCATCATATAACCGGGCTGCTGGGATTTCAGAGAGCTTTTCACTGTGCTGTCTAATCGCCGAAACGGTTTGGGGGTGCAGCTTGAAATCCAGCTTGGCAGAGAATCTGGCCGCTCTCAAAGCACGTACTGGATCTTCAATAACTCGGGCTGCCGCTTCACCAATGAATCTCAGCTCACTGTTTTCCAGATCTTCAACACCGCCATAATAATCAATGACCGAAAAATCCGAGATATCGTAGAAAAGTGCATTAACAGTAAAATCTCGCCGAACCGCATCATCGGCTATGGTGCCGCCGTAAACGTTATCACGAACTATACGACCTGTGTCGCCGATTTGACCGCCATCGCCTTCGCTGTGTGATGCTCTGAAGGTTGCAACTTCTATAATGTCGCGACCAAAAACCACATGAGCCAATCGAAACCTGCGACCGATCAGCCGGCAATTCTTAAATAACTCCTTAACCTGATCAGGACTGGCGTTGGTTGCGACATCAAAGTCCTTGGGGGATTTGTTTAGCAATAGATCTCGGACAGCACCACCAACCAAATAGCCTTCGTAACCGGCTTCATTCAGGCGATAAAGTACTTTGAGAGCGTTTTTACTGATGTTTTTACGCGATATACAATGCTCACCCCGGGTTAAAATACGAGGTTTCAAAGCGCCTTGCGAACCAGTTGTACTTGCAGTGTCGACCGAAATTAGTCCGTAGTCGGATGTAACGGGAGAGAAAAGAGCAGTGACCTAGAGTGCCTGATCATCTTCTTCACCAGTTCTGATACGAATGACACGCTCAACTGCTTCGACAAAGATTTTACCGTCACCAATTTTGCCAGTTCGGGCTGCGTTTGTGATGGCATCAACACATTCGTCCAGCTGCGTGTCGCTCACAACAGCCTCAAGCTTTACTTTGGGCAAAAAGTCGATAACGTATTCAGCACCGCGATAGAGTTCTGTATGACCTTTTTGCCGCCCGAATCCCTTCACCTCTGTGACGGTAATTCCTTTAACACCCACTTTGGAAAGTTCTTCCCGAACATCTTCAAGTTTGAAGGGTTTTATGATCGCTGTAATTTTTTTCATGTTTTTTTACCAGACCGTCAATGCGCTAATGGTTACTGAAATTTAGGTGAAGCCGAGACTTTATGAATGCTGAGGTCAGCACCATTATATTCATCTTCCTCACTGAGCCTGATGCCCACTGTCGCTTTTAATATACCGTACACCACAAAACCAACCACAAGTGCAAACACCACACCTGCAACGGTTCCTATCACTTGCGATACCAGACTGACTCCACCCAGACCACCGAGTTGTTGTAGCCCGAAAATACCGGCAGCAATACCGCCCCACGCACCACAAACACCGTGCAAAGGCCAGACACCCAGCACGTCATCAACTTTAAGTCGATTTTGTGTGAGCGTAAATAACCAGACGAAAAGAGCGCCAGCAACGACGCCGACACCAAGCGATCCAATTGGATGCATGACATCAGACCCGGCACATACAGC
>CAZNOB010000027.1:22983-40786 GCA_964574535.1 uncultured Granulosicoccaceae bacterium
GCGAAATCATGGAAAGGCTCACCACCAATCGCAGCTATTTTATCCTGAAAGCCATAATTTCCATTCCAGACAAGGCCTTCAAAAAACGGATATGCCACCGCAACAATCACCAGTGATGCCAGTAGCTGAGGGTAGAAGCGCGCGCGCTCAGCAATTCCACCGGAAATAATCGCGGGAATTGCTGCCGCAAAAGTGAGCAAAAAGAAAAATTTAACCAGCTGATAGCCATTCGATTCCGCCAACACGGAGGCAGGCGCGAAGAAATCCACACCATAAGCGATGCTGTAGCCCACAAAAAAATAGGCAATGGTTGAGACACCGAAATCAGCTATGATCTTTACAAGGGCGTTGACCTGGTTCTTCTCGCGAACGGTTCCCACCTCTAGAAAGGCAAAGCCAGCGTGCATCCACAGCACTAAAATCGCACCTAGCAGAACAAAAAGGGTGTCCGAACCAGACTGTAAAGTTTCCAAGATTCCCGAACCGTTTCCAAACAATTCCCAATGTTAGATGATTTTGGGTTTTGCCATCAATTTATTGTGTATTTAGATTTCGATCTTGTGGACTTAGCTGTCCTGAGATTTAAATTTATGAATCTGCCTGCGGTCCCGTTTACTGGGCCTGCCTGCCAGCCGCTCCCCTTTCGACACCATTCGATCATCTTTGAGTTTCAACTCAAGTTCGCGACGTTTCTCGACACTGGCAGCCGATTCTGTATAGGCCGTCGCCGCATCGGGGGCACCCACACGGCGCTCTATAAGCCGTTCAATTTGAACTTCATATTCGTAGGGTCCCTTCTTGATCAGCAGATGCTGCCCTACAGACACTTGTCTGGAAGGTTTTGCTCGTGCCCCGTCCACCTGCACCTTGCCAGCAGAAACGGTATCTGTCGCCAGGGTGCGGGTTTTGAAAAATCGCGTCGCCCATAACCACTTATCGAGTCTCACCGTTTCAGGTAGCTGGTTCATTTCGGTGTCCAAATAGTCTAAAACCCGCGGCGCCGGGCCGAAAGAACACGTAGTATTGCCGAAACCGGGTAGCCATTCCACACTTCAACATCAAATGTGCAGGGTTAATAATCAATGGATGTATTTGTGTACCGAAGTAACAAGAAAACAGGTTTCTATGTTTATTTGCCAAAAAAGGATGACTTTACGGCAATTCCGTCGGCGCTGGGCCAGGCACTCGGCAAGCTGGAATATTCCATGGAATTTGATTTAACCCCTAACCGTAAACTGGCCAGTGAAGACCCACAAAAAGTACTGAATAATATTGCAGAACTCGGCTTCCACCTGCAGATTACCGACCCGCTGGCAACACCGGATATCTTCAAACTGAGATAAATGGAATCGCCCAAAAAAAAGGGTTCCAAAGAACCCTTTCTACAACAGATCAAATATAGCGCCCGATGCTAGTTCCCGGGAACGGTCAGAGAACTTTCCTGATTAGAAAAGTAAGCAGCAAGATCTTTGATGTCCTGTTCGCTCAGACCTGCAGCGAAACCTGCCATTATCGCATTGCTGCGAGCACCAGACTTATAATCTAACAATGCACGGATCAGGTAACTTTCATACTGACCGGCGATTATCGGGTTGGTAGGAATAGTACTGTTACCATCAGCGCCATGACAGGCGGCACAAGTAACAGACAGTGCCTGGCCATTTTCGGCGTCACCACCAGCCTGTGCATTAGCACCAAGACCCAGGGCGATTACCAAGGCCATCAGGCCACGCTTCAGTAAACGGGAGTACGGTTGGTTTAGTGTCATGTTATCCGGTCCTGTTACTTGATAGACGATAAGTAAGCGGCGATATCGGCGATATCTTCGTCACTCAGTGATGCCGCATTAGCGTGCATCGTTTCATGCGAGCGTTGTTTTTCTTTGTACGCTTTTAATGCCGCAACAATATACGCTTCATGCTGTCCACCAAGTCTTGGCACGTGGTAGGTCGGATAAGTGTTAACGTAGTGAGGCACACCGTGGCAACCCATGCAGGTTTCAGCTTTTTGGGCACCGGCATCCGGATCTCCAGCACCCGCCGTACTCGCTGCCAGCAATGACATCCCTGCTATCGCCAGTATCACCAGCGTATTCATATTTTTCATAGGCCGTTCTTATAGATAAGTGAGTGATATTCAATCGCGCATTTTACCGCGCTCAAAACGCGAATTATAGACGCTTTTGAATGACACCGTTGAAATCAACCGCTTAGTTCAATAATAAGCTCGTTCATGCGACTGACAAAACCTGCTGCATCATCCAACTGACCACCTTCAGCCAGTACCGCCTGATCCAGCAGCAGCTTCGACCAATCGCCAAATCGATCCTCATCAGCTTCTATATCCATTTTCTTCAGTATCGGATGAGATGGGTTTATCTCAAGGGTAGGTTTGTTATCAGGCACTTCGTGGCCAGCTTGTTTCATAAGCTGTTGCATATGCATTGCCATTTCCTGCTCGCCCAGTACCACACAAGCGGGAGAACTGGTGAGGCGGTGCGAAACACGTACATCAGCTACTTTATCTTCAAGCTGATCTTTGAGTCGCTGAACCAGTTTTTCAGAATCCTTTTCAATGCTCTCGTGTTTTTCTTTTTCTTCTTTATCCTGAATTTCGCCCAGATCAAGATCACCCTTGGCTACCGAGCTTAACGATTTACCGTCAAACTCATTGAGGTAGGACATCATCCATTCATCAACCCGATCAAACATGATCAGGACTTCTACCCCTTTTTTTGCAAAAATTTCCAGATGCGGGCTGTTCTTACCGGCCATAAAATTATCGGCGGTAATATAGTAAATTTTTTCCTGCCCAGGCTGCATACGAGCAATATAATCTGCAAACCCAACCGATTGCTCATCAGTACCCGAGTGGGTAGAGGCAAATCGAAATAACCCAGCTACTTGCTCGCGATTAGCGAAATCTTCTCCGGGAGCCTCCTTAACACATCGGCCAAACTGTTCCCAGAAAGTCTTATATTGCTCTGGCTCTTTATCAGCCATTGTTTCAAGCAAACCCAACACTTTCTTAACCGATGCACTGCGAATACTTTCCACCACTTTATTGCTTTGCAGAATCTCTCTGGAAACGTTCAGTGGCAGATCACTGGAATCGATAATACCCCGCACAAAACGCAGATACCGTGGCATCAGCTTATCGGATTCATCCATAATGAAAACACGCTGGGCATACAACTTTATGCCATGCTGTTGCTGTGCATCATAAAGGTCAAACGGAGCATTCTTTGGAATATAGAGCAAGGATGTGTATTCGTACTTTCCCTCTACCCGGTTATGCGACCAGGACAAAGGCTCTTCCCAATCGTTGCTGACCTGCTTATAAAATGATTTGTATTCATCGTCAGAGATGTCATTTTTAGCGCGCGTCCACAAAGCAGAGGCATCGTTAACTTTCTCAAGTTGCGGTTCTTTTACCTCAGCTTCGTCATCGTCCGGATTCGGGTGAACCACCTCCAGCATCATGATTGGAAAGGTAATGTGGTCTGAGTACTTTTTAACAATGCCGCGCAAACGCCAGTTATCTGCAAACTCGTGTGCATCTTCACGTAAATGCAGGGTGACAGTGGTGCCTTTGTTCGGTACCTCGACAGATTGCAAATCATAGCTGCCAGTAGCTTCACTCTCCCAACGCACACCATCAGAGGGATCGTCCCCTGCTTTGCGAGTGACCAGAGTTACTTTATCGGCAACGACAAACGCGGAGTAGAAACCCACACCAAACTGACCGATAAGGCGCGCATCTTCCTGTTGATCACCAGTCAACGACTCCATAAATTGCCGTGTTCCCGATTTCGCAATAGTGCCAATATTGGCGATAACATCTTCGCGATTCATACCGATGCCGTTGTCTGAAACCGTCACTGTATGTGCCTCAGCATCAAACCCGATGGTGACTGCCAACTGCTCTTCACCTTCGTTCAGAGAATCGTTTGCAACCGCCTCGAATCGCAATTTGTCGCAGGCATCTGACGCATTGGAAATCAATTCACGCAGAAAGATTTCCTTATTTGAATAGAGCGAATGAATCATCAGCTTCAACAGCTGATTCACTTCCGCTTGAAACTCCATAGTTTCCGCTTTAGCTTCTGACATTTTTATTCTCCAACCCCGAATCTGCATGGGGACTTATTGGGTGTTAGTGGCTGTTGTTAGTTGTTAATTAACAACCGTCTAACGTAGGACGCACAGCCGGGTTTTCAAGCACAAATAAACAATCATAGGGGTTTTGATTAGCTTGATACTGCAGCGTTAGGGCGACTTCCGCTGTCGCCGCCCGCTTACCTGTCACATCAACGCAACAGGCAAGCAGAATTGCAAGAGTCTGACAGGCAGTTCTCTTGCAGGGCTTACAATTTTTCTTTGATTCGAGCAGCTTTTCCGGTCAGGCCACGCAGGTAATACAGCTTGGATCGACGCACGTCGCCGCGGCGTTTTACCTCTATTTCAGCAACTTGAGGGCTGTAAGTCTGAAAAACACGCTCTACGCCTTCACCATGAGAGATTTTACGAACGGTAAATGCGGAGTTCAGACCGCGATTACGACGAGCAATAACAACACCTTCAAATGCCTGCAGGCGTTCTCTGGTGCCTTCCTTCACTCTCACCTGCACAACGACAGTGTCGCCCGGGTGGAAAGCCGGAACTTCTTTTTGCATTTGCTCTGCGTTCAGCGCATCGATGATATTGCTCATTACATCCACTCCAATTAGCGTGGTTCAAATTTTTATTATGCCCGGCCGCGCTCAACGCTGACCGAACGGTTAATCTTTTACTGCCGTCGATCGCTGAAGCAACTGACGATCTTCGTCACTTAACTTCTGCTCCTGCAGCAATTTATCAAGTAAATCCGGACGCCTTTTCAAGGTTCGCAATAGTGATTGCTCATGCCGCCACAGACGAATTGCCTCGTGGTTGCCTCCCATTAAAATCGCCGGGACTGTCATCCCCTGGTATTCCTCTGGCCGCGTGTAATGCGGACAATCCAATAAGCCGGACTCAGCAAATGAATCCTGCGCAGCGGAATCCTCATGACCCAGCACTCCGGGCAGCTGCCTGGTAATCGCATCAACAATCACCATGGCGGCAAGTTCTCCACCACTTAACACGTAATCACCGATAGACACTTCCCGATCTACCCGCAACTCAATTAATCTTTCATCAATCCCTTCATAACGCCCGGCCACTAACACCAGGTTTTGACAAGCCGCCAGCTCAGTGACCAACTGATGATCAAGTTTTTCACCTTGTGGACTGACATAAACCACCACCGCCTTCGCGTCAGCAGAAGCTACTGCGTTACAGGCCCGAGCCTCGGAAATCGCCTTATCAAGCGGTTCGATTTGCATCAGCATACCGGGACCACCTCCGTAGGGACGATCATCCACCGTTCTATGCTTGTCGGTAGCGAAATCCCGCGGGTTCACCGTCGACAAACTGAGCAGTTTTCTGTCTATTGCTCTGCCAGTGACACCGCATTGCCCTACCGCCTGCACCAGTTCAGGAAACAGCGTCACCACCGAGACGGCATTGCTCAAAAATCAGGGTCCCACTCAACAGTCAGCAGATTTTGCTGCAGCTCAACTTTTTTCACCACATCTCCCTGAATCCAGGGGATGAGTCTTTCTCTGTCGCCACACACAACCAAAACATCGTTAGCGCCAGTCTCCATCATTCTTTCTACGGTACCTAAATCGATACCATCAGGCGTTTGAACCGCCATGCCAATCAAATCTGCCCAATAGTAGCTGCCATCCTGTGTATCGGGTAAATCATCACGACTCACCTCGATCAACGCATTGGTATACAAAGCAGCCTGATCCCGATCATCGATTCCTGCAAACTTCACCGCCAGAAACTTCCCGTGAGGCTTACCTTGCTCAAGCGTTAAGCGGTATTTCTTGCCGCTCTTACTTACCTCAAGCACACTGTAATCAAGCAAACCTTCAGGTGGCTCGGTATAGGAGGTGATTTTGGACCAACCCCTGACGCCGAATGGCGAGGCGATTTTCCCAAGAACTATTTTTTCCTGCGAACTGCCAGGAATTGTTTGTTGACCAGCATCCAGGCCCGAAGCGGAACCTGTATCAGTGCCATTTGTTAACTCAGTTGCAGTATCTGCAATCCCTTGATGCTTCCGTTTTGGGGTTTCCATTGTTCGTAAATAATCGCACTGTGACTTCAATCAGACCGGCTAGGCAGCGGCAGCGCGATGGGTTTTAACCAGCTTCGCAACACGCTCAGACAGTTGTGCCCCGTTGCTTAACCAATGATCAATCCGATCGAGATCTATACGCACTGCTTCTTCGTTTTCAGAGCGCGCCATCGGGTTAAAGAAGCCAACTCGCTCAAGGTAGCGACCATCACGGCGGTTGCGACTATCTGTGACAACAATCTGGTAAAAGGGCTTCTTTTTCGCGCCACCGCGCGACAGTCTTATGGTGACCATGAATATAATCCGGACAAGTTCGACGGCGCCTGATGCAACCGGCTTTGGGGAAACCCCTAACTATACAACAAAACAAATGCTTTTGAAGCCCCTCATTCAAGAAAAACTACGTCTTTCGAATATTTTAAGCCCCTGATTAGCAACCTGGCGATCGTCCAGGCAGCTGACAGCTACATCCCCATACCGGGTGGCAGCTGTCCTTTCATGCCTCTGAGCATATTTTTCATACCGCCCTTTGACATTTTTTTCATCATTTTACTCATTTGCATATGCTGCTTTAAAAGGCGATTGATGTCCTGAACCTGCACGCCTGAGCCCATAGCAATACGACGCTTTCGAGACCCTTTGATGACTGCAGGGAATTTTCTCTCATGTGGAGTCATCGAGTTGATCATCGCAATTGTACGACCAACCTCCTTGTCGTTGGCCTGATTCTTCACCGCATCCGGTAAATTGGCCGCTCCCGGCAATTTATCAAGCAATGATGCCATGCCGCCCATATTTTGCATCTGCTCCATCTGATCACGCAGGTCCTCCATATCGAAGTTTCTGCCCTTTTTCATTTTACGGGCAAGTTTTTCGGCCTTCTGGTGGTCGACCTTTTCTGTGACTTCCTCAACCAGGCTGACAACATCACCCATGCCGAGAATGCGGGACGCTACGCGATCAGGGTGAAACGCTTCCAGCGCCGCCATTTTTTCACCAGCACCGATAAACTTGATCGGCTTACCGGTGATCACTCGCACAGACAAGGCAGCACCACCACGTGCATCACCATCGGTTTTTGTCAGAATGACACCCGTTAGAGGCAGTGTTTCACCAAAGGCCTTTGCTGTGACGGCTGCATCCTGGCCTGTCATGCTATCGACAACGAAGAGGGTTTCAACTGGATTGAGTGCAGTATTCAGCTGGCTGATTTCAGCCATCATTTCATCATCTATTGCCAGTCGACCAGCGGTATCGACGATTAACACATCTGCAAACTGCTTCTTTGCATGCGACAGCGCCGCATTGGCAATATCAATAGGTGATTGTTCAGAGCCGCTAGGAAAAAAATCGACACCCACATCACCCGCGAGCTTTTGCAGCTGGGCGATTGCCGCTGGTCGATAAACATCACAACTCACTACCGTGACTTTGCGATTTTCTTTCTCTTTAAGGTGCAGCGCCAGCTTACCAGTGGTAGTGGTTTTACCAGACCCCTGTAATCCGGCCATCAGAATCACTGCGGGCGGCTGAGCCGATAAATCCAGCCCGACCGATTGCTCACCCATGATGGAGACAAGCTCATCATTGACCACTTTGATAAACGCCTGCCCGGGAGACAGGCTGCCAACAACCTCCTGTCCCAGGGCCTTTTCACGAACAGCATCAATCAGCTGCTTTACAACCGGTAACGCTACATCGGCTTCGAGCAACGCCATACGCACATCACGCAGCGCATCCTGAATGTTCTGTTCACTCAGACGCCCCTGGCCACGCAGGTTTTTAACTGTCTGACCGAGCCTTTCGCTTAAATTTTCAAACATTACCCATTGATTCCACTGTTACCAAACAGATTTTCGATTTATTCAACGTCCCGGCACGCTATTATCAGCCCATTCCATGCCACGTTTGCCTTTCACAAGTCTACTGCAGCTGATGGCTTGTCCGAATATAATCTCATGAAAATTACTGATCAGCCCAATTTTCGACAGTAAAATAACCTATGAACTCGATTCTAACGGACCATTACCTGCCGGGCTTCGCTACTGCCGCGCTTTATGCCCTGAGTGCGCTGCTACTTTACCGCCATGTCAGCAGCACAGTGCCCACAGATCTGAACCAGGAATCATCCCACGGAAAAACCGTCTGGGTGATCGCCCTGGTCGCCGCAGCCCTGCACGGCTGGATGCTAATCCATTCGACATTCAAATCAAGTGGGATCAATCTGGCTTTTTTCAATTCCCTTTCAGTGACAGCCTGGTTCACTGTGATGATTACACTGTTACTCAATTTCACCCGTCCGGTGATCAATTTGGGATTGATTCAATTCCCCCTGGCCTCACTGATACTGGTGTTATCGATTATTTTTACCAGCAGTAACAACACGACAGTGCAACCTGAGACCCAATGGCATGTTTTGATTTCTGTCATTGCCTACGCATTGTTAACCATTGCCGCCGCACAGGCGTTACTGGTGTCACTGCAGGATAAACGACTCCGACATCACCGACCGGGCGGGTTTTTACAGGCACTACCCCCACTGGCTGTCATGGAAACCGTGCTGCTGCAGTTGTTATTGGTGACTTTCATTATGCTAACGCTGGCGCTGGCGACCGGCTTCATCTTCATGGACGATCTTTTTGGCCAACGCCTGGTCCACAAAACGACCCTCTCGTCCATCGCCTGGCTGTTGCTGGCCGTACTGCTCATCGGACAATGGCGCTGGGGCTGGCGCGGACAAAAAACGGCGGCAATGACAATGGGGGCGTTCGTATCTCTGCTGCTGGGATACTTTGGAAGTAAATTTGTCATTGAGCTCGTTCTGCATCAACAAGGCTGAGGACTGACCCCGCTGAGCAGAATTCATCCGGCAAATGCGGTTTGATCAAAATATTCAAACATTGCACCCGCAATTGCACGCTTGACAGCCGCATCAGCAAGCTATAATTATAACCATCCATTTCGAGCCTGGACCGACCCCGCAACTTGAACGACGTTCCCACTGGCGTGCTTCTCCTAACGCTTGTCATCCTGATTGGATTGTCTGGTTTTTTCTCTGGTTCAGAAACAGCCCTGATGACTCTCAACCGCTATCGCCTGCGCAATCTGGCCAAGAATGGTCATCGCGGCGCAATGAAAGCGGCAGCTCTGCTGAAATCCCCGGAACGACTGATCGGGTTAATTCTGCTGGGTAATAACTTTGTCAACATCCTCGCCTCGGCCCTGGCCACATTACTCGCGATCAATTTGTGGGGCGACAGGGGCATCGCAATTGCCACCGGCGCATTGACACTGGTTATATTGATTTTCGCAGAAGTACTACCGAAAACCCTGGCTACCCTCAAATCCGAAAATCTGGCTTTTTTCGCTGCACACATTTACACCCCATTGCTCAAAGTTACCTGGCCACTGGTTTTTTTAGTTAACTCGATCGTTAATAAGTTGCTGGTATTTGCCGGCGTCGATACCCGACAAAACAGCAACGCCGACAAACTGAATTCAGACGAATTGCGAACTGTGGTCGACGAAGCGGGCGATATGATTCCGGAACGACACCAGCGCATGCTGTTAAATATTCTGGATCTGGAAAAAGTCACGGTCGACGAAATTATGGTGCCACGCAATGAGATTGAGGGCATTGACCTCAATGATCCGTGGCCAAAAATTGTGGAGCAGCTGGGGCAAAGCAGCCACAGCCGGCTGCCGATTTACCGGGAAGATATCGATAACGTTGAAGGCTTCATCTATCTGCGGCGCATGCTTAAACTGTTAAAAGGGCAGGAGCTCACTCAGGCCTATGTAGAAAGTAGTATGCGTGAAGCCTATTTTGTCCCGGAAGGCACGCCGGTTACTCTGCAACTGCTCAACTTTCAGCAGCAGAAAAAACGCATCGGCCTGGTGGTTGATGAGTACGGCGATATACAGGGACTGGTCACGATCGAGGACATCCTTGAAGAGATTGTCGGCGAATTTACCAGTGACCCTACAAAGGTTGAAAAACTCAGTGAAATAGCCTTAATGCAGGATGGCAGTTATACCGTACATGGCAGCATTTCTGTCAGAGAGTTAAATCGCGAACTCAGCTGGAATTTACCCACAGAAGGGCCAAAAACCCTGAATGGCCTGGTACTGGAACACTTGCAAAATATTCCGGAAAACGGCGCATCATTTATTATCAATGGCAGACCCATTGAAATTACCAAGGTTCAGGGCAACGTGGTACAACTGGCTCGCCTGGACAAACCAATCCGCAACTACACACCGCGTGAAAACAGCGATGTCGAGCTGACTGAAGCCAAAATGCGCGCCTCTATCCAATCCTGACATTCATCGCACCACACTTTACCCTGCATCGAATACCCCGGCTGGTGACGCTGCCTGTACAATAGGCGGCTCAGTTACTCACGCTTTGATTCGAATGGCCAAACCCAAAGTTTCTTACCACTGTCGCTCCTGCGGCGGTATTTCGCCGAAATGGAGTGGTCAGTGTGCCGATTGCGGCGAATGGAATACACTGGAAGAATCAATCGACGCTCCGTCTGCCGGGAAAAGCAATACACGCTTTCAGGGCTACGCGGGCAAATCGACCGTCACCTCCATTGAAGATGTCAGTCTCGAGGTCGAACCACGCCGCAGCTCGGGCTTGTCCGAACTCGACCGCGCGCTGGGTGGTGGTATTGTGCCCGGTTCGGTCACCCTGATCGGCGGTGACCCGGGGATTGGCAAATCCACCCTGCTATTGCAATGCATGGCAGCCATCTCATCGGAGTATCCATCACTCTACGTGACGGGCGAAGAATCACTGCAACAAGTGACACTCAGGGCGCGTCGGCTGGGTCTGCCTGCAAAAAACCTGCGTCTTCTTACCGAAACCTGCGTTGAAACAATCACTCAGCATGCCAGGGCGGATAACCCGAAGATCATGGTGATCGACTCGATCCAGACTGTCTACACCGATGCTATGCAGTCAGCGCCGGGCTCTGTGGCTCAGGTTAGAGAATCGGCTGCACACCTGGTGCGTTTTGCAAAACAAAGCAATATTGCCATGTTTGTGGTGGGCCACGTGACCAAGGAAGGTGCTCTGGCCGGGCCACGCGTGCTTGAGCATATGGTCGATACCGTGCTCTATTTCGAGGGCGACACCAACAGCCGCTACCGGGTAATTCGAGCCATTAAAAATCGCTTTGGCGCTGTTAATGAACTCGGCGTATTTGTGATGGAGGAAACCGGTTTAAAAGGCGTTAAGAACCCGTCAGCTCTGTTTCTATCGCGTCACGATGAACCCGTCGCAGGCAGCGTCATTATGATCACCCGCGAAGGTTCACGCCCGCTTTTGGTTGAAGCACAGGCACTTGTCACTGGCAGCCACAGCAGCTATCCACGTCGTGTGACGTTAGGCCTGGAACAAAATCGCCTGAACATGCTGCTGGCAGTGTTGCAGCGGCATGGAGGAATTACCATGCACGACCAGGATGTTTTTATAAACATTGTTGGTGGTGTTCGAATTTCAGAAACCGCCGCCGACCTGCCAGTGCTACTGGCTTCTATGTCATCACTAAAAGACATTACCCTCGATAACAAACTGGCGGTATTTGGAGAAGTAGGCTTGTCCGGAGAAGTAAGGCCGGTCAGCAATGGACAGGAGCGACTGCTGGAAGCCGCTAAACATGGTGTCACGCGTGCTATCGTACCTCATGCCAATAAACCTCGCGGCAGCATCGAGGGTCTGGAAATCATTGCTGTAAAGCGTCTGGTCGATGCACTGGATATACTTTGACAAACACTAAAAGCCCAAAGCTACAGCAGCATCCGTTCTGCCAACCCATTCCGGGTTTGCTGCCATTCAAATCGATTGACGAGCTAGCCTTTAGACGTTCTAATTGCGACCACTTTAAGGAGTCAGCACATTGAGCAAAAAACCAGCAGCGATTGCAAAAAGCACCAAATTTGAAGATGCGCTGGGTGAACTTGAAAATTTGATAGAAACGCTCGAGGCCGGTGATCAGTCCCTTGAAGAATCGCTGGTGCAGTTCGAGCGCGGAATGATGCTGAGTAAATTCTGCCAGCAGTCACTCGCAGACGCCGAGAAAAAAGTCAAAATCCTCATGGACGATAAATCTGACAATAACTCCGAACTGGCAGACTTCGAGCAGTGACCACCGCGGCCCGGAAAAATAAAGACCTACACACGGAAGCGCTACTCAACAAATACCGCTCGATGGCAGATTGTGCGCTACAGCAACACCTGCCCCTCCTGGATCAAACCGGCACAACGCTGGAATCGGCCATGCATTACGCAGCGCTGAATGGAGGCAAACGGGTACGACCAAGCCTGGTTTACGCAACCGGCACAGCATTCGGCGCAAGCAAAACCACCATGGATGTCCCTGCCTGCGCAATTGAATTTATGCACGCCTACTCACTGGTACATGATGATTTACCTTCCATGGACGATGATGATTTACGCCGTGGCAATCCCACCTGCCATATAAAATACGGCGAAGCGATGGCAATTTTGGCGGGTGATGCCTTGCAGGCCCTGGCATTTACAACGCTGGCAGTCGGACTGCGCGACAAAGTGTCGGCAAACACCATTATCGCAATGATCGACGAACTGGGTACTGCCAGCGGCGTGCGCGGTATGGCGGCAGGACAAGCGATCGATCTGCAAGCTGTGGGCAATCAATTATCTCTGCAAGACCTTGAAAGAATGCACAATTGCAAAACCGGCGCGTTGATCACCGCCAGTGTTGTGATGGGTGCAATGTGCAGTGAAAACACTGATCCCCGGAACATACAAAAATTGCGTATTTACGGCGAAGCCGTAGGACTGTCTTTTCAGATTGCTGACGATATTCTGGATGTTATCGCAGACACCAGCGTTCTCGGTAAGCCTCAGGGCGCCGACATTGCCATGAATAAACCCACATTCCCGTCTATATTAGGGCTGGATGGAGCGCGGCAACACGCAGTAGACCAGCGCGATAAGGCACTGGATGCGCTGTCCGGGCTAGGTGCAGGTTTCGATGAATTGCGAGAACTGGCCCTGTACGTCGTTAATCGTTCTAACTAACATGTGTTACAAGCATTTGCTTGCCAGTTTACGCTGCGGCGCTGATAATGTGCTCAATATAAAGACTCACCGCTTTGCCTGAATCCACAGGCTCAGCAAGCCTGCCCCTAACCGTGTGATACGAATGCTGGACTCAGCCAATTTCCCGCTGTTAAGAAACATTCAACAGCCCCTAGATTTGCGAGAACTATCCTCAGAGCAGCTGGAGTCGCTGGCTGCTGAGTTGCGTTCTTACCTGATCCACTCGGTGGCCGAAACTGGTGGACACCTCGGCGCCAGCCTCGGCACCGTTGAACTCACCGTGGCACTGCACCATGTGTTCAATACACCGCAGGATAGAATCGTCTGGGATGTCGGGCATCAGACATATCCACACAAAATTCTCACAGGTCGTCGTGAGCGCATGCACACCATGCGCAAAAAAGGTGGCCTTGCCGGTTTTCCAAAACGCGCCGAAAGCGAATACGATACTTTCGGCGTGGGCCATTCCAGCACTTCCATTAGTGCTGCACTGGGTATGGCGCTGGCCGCCAAACTGAAAAACGAAGACCGTAAAGTGATCGCTGTAATTGGCGATGGTGCAATGACCGCCGGTATGGCTTTCGAGGCATTAAACAACGCGGGCGATGAAAAGGCTGATTTGCTGGTTATCCTCAATGATAACGACATGTCAATATCACCGAATGTTGGTGCATTAAATAAATACCTGACTCGCATACTATCCAGTCGCACTTATTCCGGTGCCCGGGAAAGTGGAAAACGCATCCTGCGCCATATTCCACCGGTGATGGAACTGGCCAAGCGCACAGAAGAACACATGAAAGGGATGGTGGTCCCTGCAACCATGTTCGAAGAACTGGGCTTCCAGTACTTCGGACCCGTCGATGGTCACGATCTGCCCAATCTCGTGAAAGTACTGACTAACCTTCATGCGATTAAGGGTCCTTTGTTACTTCACGCTGTCACACAAAAAGGCAAGGGCTACAAGTTCGCAGAAGAAGACGCCCTCGCCCTGCATGCCGTCACCCCGTTTAATCCCGAGACCGGCAAGAAGTTATCCAATGCCAAAAGCAGCGGTCCCACCTATACCGAAGTCTTCGGCAACTGGATATGCGACATGGCAGCGGCAGATCCGCGTGTCATTGGCATTACACCGGCAATGCGTGAGGGATCAGGACTGGTCGAGTTCGAGAAAAAATTCCCAGACAGATATTTCGATGTCGGAATTGCTGAACAGCACTCCGTTACATTAGCCGCTGGTATGGCATGCGAAGGCATGAAGCCTGTTGTCGCTATTTATTCTACTTTCATGCAGCGCGCCTACGATCAGATAGTTCACGATGTCGCCATACAAAACCTGCCCGTACTATTTGCTATAGATCGCGCCGGTCTGGTGGGGCCCGATGGCCCTACTCATGCAGGCAGTTACGACTATTCGTTCTTGCGGTGCCTGCCCAATATCGTGGTCATGGCACCAGCTGATGAAAACGAATGTCGGCAGATGCTATACACCGGCCTGCAGCTTGACGGTCCTGCAGCTGTTCGCTACCCGCGCGGTACCGGACCTGGAATCGAGGTACAGCAGAAAATGCAGGCCTTGCCAATAGGCAAGGCTCAACTATTGTCACAGGGCATCGATGTTGCCATTCTGGCCTTTGGCAGCATGGTGGCCACCGCGCAGACAATCGGTCAGGAGATAAACGCTACCGTCGTGAACATGCGCTTTATTTTACCTCTTGATGAAGATCTGATTAAACAGGCGGCCAGGGCTCACGAGATCTTGATAACGCTTGAAGAAAACACCATATCCGGGGGTGCCGGCAGCGCCATCAACGAATGTTTGCATCGTCTGGGACTGCAAAATCGGGTTTTAAATATCGGCCTGCCACAAAACTATGCTGACCACGGTGAGCGAGGCGAGCTACTGGCAGACTGCCAACTCGATGAATCTGGAGTTCGCAAACAAATAAATCAGTTTCTCGATACTTCATCACCGCTGCAGTCGACAGAAAAATTATCAGTCACTCAGTAATACACTGACTTACGCACTCCCAAACTATGAACAACCCCACTGACGCACCACCGTCCGAAAATGCCATGCCGGATGTCCAGGGTTATGAAGACTCCCGACACGTAGCAATCACACGCGTTGGCATCAAAAGCATCCGCTCACCAGTGTCAATCTCTGATAAATCCGGCACCCAACATACTGTTGCTAACTTTGCATTCTCTGTTTACCTGCCGGAAGATCGGAAGGGCACGCATATGTCGCGCTTCACGCAGTTACTCAATGATTATCGAAGTCGAGTACTGTCTGCGGCAAATTTTTCTGAGATGTACATAGATATGCTTGGCAGGCTGGACAGCAACGCTGGCACTATCACGATGCAGTTTCCGTATTTTATTGAGAAACATGCACCCGTCACTGGCTTACCCGGCATGATGGACTACAACGTCACTCTATGTGCAACCGCAACCGAAGATAGCGCAGTTGATACCAGAATAAAGCTGGATATCCCGGTAACAACACTTTGCCCCTGCTCAAAAGAAATCTCGAAATACGGCGCACACAGTCAACGATCTGTAATCACCATTGACGCCTTGCTGGCAGATACCAAAAATTTTTTCTGGCAGGATATTATCACCAGCGCCGAAGCACAGGCTTCCGCACAGCTATACAGCCAACTAAAACGCGCGGATGAAAAATTCGTTACGGAACACGCGTATGAAAACCCTCGCTTCGTTGAAGATCTAATTCGCGAAGTCGCAACCGAACTCAACAAAAACAAAGGCATCCATGCCTATCATCTGGAAGTGGAAAATTTTGAATCCATCCATAACCATTCTGCATTTGCAGTGATCGAAAAAAGCTAAACCGTGCTTACTCAACCGGGATCAAACGTACGATGCGCCCGGGTTTTTCCACAGCAATATATAAAAAGCCATCAGGCCCTTGTTCGATCGCCCTCACTCTCCCTATGCCGTTGAGTAGTGATTCCTGGTGCACGACTTTTTGACCATCAAGCACCAGCCGATACACCCTCTGGAATTTTAACGAGCCAATAAAAAGATCACCGTCCCAGCCCGCGTAGGTATCGCCCGTTAGAAATGCCATTCCACTTGGTGCAATCGATGGCACCCAATACGTTACCGGCTGCTCCATACCCGCCATGGCAGTATTCGGGGTAATCTGCGAACCACTATAATTCACCCCGTAGGTGATGATCGGCCACCCATAATTTTTACCTCCCTCAATAATATTCAGTTCATCTCCACCGCGCGGCCCATGCTCATGCGCCCATAACACACCGGTTTCCGGATGAACTGCAAAGCCCTGTGGATTGCGGTGCCCGGTACTCCAGGTTGACGGGGTCGCTCCTTTAGTGCCCAAAAAGGGATTATCCTCAGGGATACTGCCATCGTCATGTAAACGAAATATTTTTCCACGTGCATTGTCCAGCTGCTGAACCTCATCGCGACCACCCCGGTCCCCCACGGTCAGGTAAACATTTCCTTCGCCATCAAATACAATGCGTCCCCCATAGTGCTGGGTCTGTGAGTAATTGGGTTGTGCTTTAAACAATAACTCCTGGTCAACCAGCTGATTATTCCTTAGCCGCGCACGCATCAATGCCGTGTTCGCGCCTCTGCCCTTTTCACCGCGCTGCTTTGGCGACGCATAAGATAAATAAATCCAGCCGTTACCCGGCGCCGAAAAATCCGGATGCAACTCAAGATCCAACAAGCCACCTTGTCCGCTGGCTCTGACTTCTGGAACACCGCCAACCGGGCTGGACTGGCGCTTTCCGTCAGCGATCAAATTCAAACTGCCAGAACGATCCGTCACCAGCAGGTCACCGCCCGGTAAAAAAGCCATCGCCCAGGGACTGTCAAAACCGTCCGCGACAGATTCAATTCTGAAGTTCTGAACCTCGGATGTCTGCCGATCGCCAATGTTTTGCTCAGGAAACGCTGTTCCGGAATACAAACCGATAGCAATCATCAGCAGCGCTTTACATCGAAACATAATCCTGGATTCCCAAATAGAGTAAACATGGTTGTACCAAGAGACTACAATCGCATCAACTCGGTGAAAAATAAAATGACAGCACAATATGAAAATTTGGGTTGACGCAGACGCCTGCCCAGGTGTGATCAAAGAGATTTTGTTCAAGGCTTCGCAAAGAACAAAAATTCATATGACGCTGGTGGCAAACCATGCGCTGCGTGTCCCACCCCTGGAGTGGATAACGTTTCTGCAAGTCCAGAGTGGATTTGATGTCGCCGACAATGAAATCGTTAATCGACTGAGCCCCGGAGATCTTGTTATTACCAGTGACATCCCACTGGCCGCAGAAGTCATTGAAAAAGGCGCTTCAGCACTCAATCCGCGAGGCACGTTCTACACCAGCGACAATATCCGACAACACCTGAATATGCGCGATTTTATGGATACTCTCCGTGGCAGCGGCGTAGATACCGGAGGCCCGTCAAGCATGACCACAAATGAAAGGCGGGAGTTTGCTAACCAGCTTGATCGGTTCCTGCAGCGCCAGGCTA
>CAZNOB010000028.1:0-14458 GCA_964574535.1 uncultured Granulosicoccaceae bacterium
AACCTGAATAATCAGGAAGCCGAAGCCACACCTGTGAAAGTGAATACGCCTGCCACTGAAGAGGTAATACTAAACACAGCTGCAGATCAGGCACCACAAAAAATGCACGAAATTGACACCCGGACTACTGCACTTTATAGCGATTCTCAAAATTCACTGCCGGTTGCTTTTCCTGCCCAGCCACAGACTCAAAAACTGGTTAACTAGTAATCGGTTTCAAAGTGGACTGCAGGTGTCTGCTAGTCATAAGTTATAGCTAACACGGTATATTCGGTGTCCCCTTTCGGGGCCTTGACACATATTTCGCTATCAATCGCAGATTTGAGCAGCGCTTTTGCCATCAGGGAATCTATGCTGATCCAGTTTTTTGATGGATCAATTTCATCCGGGCCTACGATGCGCACCTGACTGACAACACCGTCTTCATCCTCTAATTGCACCGTCGCTCCAAAATAGACCAGCGACTGATCGCTCGGTAGCTCCGTAACCACCTTTAATTCAGCCAGACGTTTTTGCAGATATCGTACGCGACGATCAATTTCACGAAGTTCTTTTTTTCGATAAATATATTCCGCGTTTTCTGATCGATCCCCCTCTGCCGCGGCAGCAGACAAAGCTGCTGTGACCTCACGGCGTTTTACCCACAGTGCTTTTTGTTCAGCCTGCAGAACTTCAAAACCCCGCGCAGAGATAATCGGGGTGGACTGTGCGGCTGGCGGACGATAGCGGCTCACGCGTATCTCGCTATGTTAAGGAGAGCAAATT
This sequence comes from uncultured Granulosicoccaceae bacterium, assembly GCA_964574535.1. Taxonomy (GTDB): domain Bacteria; phylum Pseudomonadota; class Gammaproteobacteria; order Granulosicoccales; family Granulosicoccaceae. The sequence continues at coordinate 766 of CAZNOB010000028.1, forward strand.
CTAACTTAATCTGCTGCTGTTACCAGGGTCATTCACTAAGCGACATCAGCCACTTTCTGATCACTCTCTTTTTCAAGGTCAGTTACCGCCAAATCATTAGGCATCTCATGCAGTGCATTTTCACCCACCAGGTGCCAGCTTGCGACAGCTCCCCTGGCAGCAGCTTTCTGGTCCTGCCTGTATAAAAACTTTTCAATAGCGGCATGACTGAGACGGGTGTACCAGGATAAATTAAACCCCGGTATCGGGTTAAATGGATTGCTTCGACTATAGGCCCAGATTTCCATGCGATTGCTCACTTCCGATGCTGCACCACGTCGATGAAAACCATTGGTATTTGCAATCACCAGCGTATTCGCCGGCACCTTGCAAACCATTGGTTGCTGCATTCCCATCGCTTGCAGGTCATCGTCGCTCACCCGTAAGGATCCTCGCGCCGCATAGGAGTTCTCAAGGGTGCTGCCTCGAACACTGTTTTCATATTCCCACTTGAGCCGTTTCAAACTCAATCGCTGAGACCCGGGCACGTAAGTAAAGGGACCGTTATGGTCTGAAACATCATCAAGAAACAACCAGGCTTTCATAGTCGAATGAAACGTATCGCTGTGCAATGTACGCTGTGGATCAACCGGTCCATCAATCACATTACTTTTGATACTCTGCACATAGTAGATTGGACTTGTATTTCGCGAAGCAGCGTAGCGCAGTAATCTGCTAAAACACTTTTCATTGAGTAAACGCTTACAAGCAGGCATCGCCGCCAGAACTCGATCGTTTAGTAAAATGCGCTGCGTCAGTGTATCGCCCTGCACGCATTCCCTCACCTCACCACGCAACCCTCTGACTTCAGTGTTTAAGGATTCGAATTGCTCTTGCGGCAAATAGTTTTCGATCAGCAAATAGCCATCACGCAGATAGGCTGCACGCTGCTCAGCAGAGACAAAACCTCGCAGGGCAAACTGCCGGAAACGAGTGATCAGCGCCGCAAGCACAGTTCGAAACACATGCAGACCCAGAATATTTAGTACGCGGTTTCCAATAATCGGATTAGCACTGAATGACTTGGCGCTGGTAAATACCTGGGCCAAGTAGACAGGGGTCTTGATCACTGTCTTGCCAATGGAAAGAAGACGATTTAATTTCATACCAGGCTAGCCAGGAAACGAGCAAGCTTTTACCTACGCAAATTGCACACCTGATTACCCGGTAAATCGCCTGCATAGTGCACAGGCGGCGTTAATCAGGGTCGCATATCGTCGAAAAACTTTTTCATGCCATCAAGCCAGCCACTGTGGCGCGGCGTGTGTTTCACCCCGCTCTTACCAGCCAGAGTGGACCGCAATTGCTCAAACAGTTCTTTCTGCTCGTTAGTTAAATTAACCGGCACTTCTATTTGAATTCGGCATAAAAGATCACCAGCGGAACTGTTTCTTACCGGCTTCACTCCTTTACCACGCATGCGAAAGACCTTATCGGTTTGTGTTCCGGCGGGGATCTTAAGGTTTACGCGTCCATCCAGCGTGGGCACTTCCAGCTCACCACCCAGGCTGGCGGTAATAATATCGATCGGCACTGTGCATAGAAGGTCGTCATCATTGCGCTCGAAGATTTTGTGCTTCTTCACTTGCACGAGAACATAAAGGTCACCGGACGGTGCATTTTTTTCGCCCGCTTCTCCCTCACCGGACAACCTGATTCGGTCACCGGTGTCGACGCCCGGTGGTATCTTCACCGATAGTGTTTTGTGCTCCTGCACTCGACCCGCACCACGACACTTGCTACAAGGATCTGCTATCTGCTCGCCGTTACCTCGGCAAGTGGGGCAGGTCTGCTGCACAGAGAAAAATCCCTGCTGCATGCGCACTTGCCCTACCCCTTTACAGGTTTCACAGGTCACTGGCTTGGTACCTGGTTTAGCACCCGAGCCAGTACACTGGTCACACACAACCTGCGTGGGAATCTTCAGGCTTTTCTCTAGACCAGCAACAGACTCTTCGAGTGTAAGTTCAAGATTGTACTGCAGATCGGCGCCACCGCGGGCACGGCGCCCCCGGCCACCGCCGCCAAAAATATCTCCAAAAACATCTCCGAAAATATCGTTAAAGTCACCACCGCCAAATCCGGCGCCTGCTCCGCCAGAGGCAGAATTACTTACCCCGTCGTGGCCAAAGCGATCATAGGCAGCTCTTTTTTGCTGATCACCCAATACTTCAAAGGCTTCCTTTGCCTCTTTGAATTTCTCCTCTGCAACGGTGTCACCAGGGTTGCGATCCGGATGATGCTTCATCGCCAGCCTGCGATATGCTTTCTTTAGCTCAGCATCGCCCGCATCTCGAGAAACTCCCAGTACTTCGTAATAGTCCTGCTTCGACATGCACTATTGCCCGTAAATAGAAAAATCCGGAGCCGCTTTCAGACAGTTCCGGATTAGTTGTATTGATCAATTTTATTTGGGCCCGAACGAGCCCAAACCACTGTCTTGCTTATTTTTTGTCGTCTTTGACTTCTTCAAACTCGGCATCGACAACGTCATCAGTGGCTGCAGACTCACCACTTGCCGCAGTTGTGTCAGCACCACCATCTTCGGATCCAGCAGACGCCTGCGCGTAGGCACGTTCGGCCAACTTGCCGGAAGATTCTGTCAACAGTGCAAGTTTAGCTTCAATTGCTTCCTTTTCTTCACCTTTCAATGCTTCACGCAAATCTGCAATGCGGGATTCGATCTCTTTTTTCTCATCCTCGGTCACCTGCTCGCCTAAATCAACAATAGACTTCTCGGCCGCATGAATCATGTTATCGGCTTGATTGCGAACGTCGACCAATTCTTTCATCTTGCGATCTTCATCAGCATGCGCCTCTGCATCCTTGACCATTGCTTCGACTTCTTCATCTGAAAGACCACTTGATGCCTTAATGACGATTGATTGCTCTTTGCCAGTCGCTTTGTCTTGTGCCGATACGTTTAAAATTCCGTTTGCGTCGATATCAAAGGCAACTTCGATTTGCGGCATACCGCGTGGCGCTGGCGGAATATCACTCAGGTCAAATTTTCCAAGTGACTTGTTACCACTCGCCATTTCTCTTTCACCCTGCAGTACATGCACAGTTACCGCTGTCTGATTATCATCAGCAGTTGAGAAAACCTGTTGCGCTTTAGTTGGAATGGTTGTGTTCTTATCAATCAGCTTAGTCATTACACCGCCCATGGTTTCAATACCCAGTGACAGTGGCGTGACATCCAATAACAACACATCTTTAACATCTCCGCCCAGAACACCGGCCTGAATGGATGCGCCCATCGCTACGGCTTCATCAGGATTTACATCCCGACGTGGCTCTTTGCCAAAAAATGCCTTCACTTCATCGAACACTTTAGGCATTCGAGTTTGGCCACCGACCAGGATCACATCATCAATTTCCGAGGCACTGTACCCGGCATCCTTCAATGCTATTTTGCACGGCTCAATTGTGCGCTTGATCAGATCTTCAACCAGTGATTCCAGCTTGGCGCGAGTGATTTTGATGTTCAGGTGCTTGGGACCCGATGCATCCGCAGTCACATATGGCAGATTCACATCTGTTTGCTGACTTGAAGACAACTCAATTTTGGCTTTTTCTGCCGCTTCCTTCAGACGCTGCAGTGCCAGCGGATCGTTATGCAGATCGACGCCGTTTTCTTTCTTGAACTCATCGGCCAGGTAATCAATCAGACGGTTATCGAAATCTTCACCACCAAGGAAGGTGTCACCATTAGTCGACAGTACTTCGAACTGGTGCTCACCATCAATTTGTGCGATTTCAATGATCGACACATCAAAAGTACCACCACCCAAATCGAACACTGCAATTTTCGCATCACCCAGCTTTTTGTCCAGGCCATAGGCGAGTGCTGCCGCAGTTGGTTCGTTGATAATACGCTTGACGTCGAGACCGGCAATCTTACCGGCGTCTTTAGTTGCCTGACGCTGAGAGTCATTGAAGTAGGCAGGGACGGTAATGACGGCTTCAGTGACATCTTCACCCAGATATTCTTCAGCCGTCGCCTTCATTTTCATTAAAACACGCGCGGATACTTCTGGCGGCGCCATTTTATTGCCGTTCACTTCTACCCAGGCATCCCCGTTGTCTGCCTTGACAATGTTATACGGCACCAGTTTGATGTCTTTCTGAACGGCCTCTTCTTCAAAACGACGCCCAATCAGACGCTTGACAGCATAGAGCGTATTGGAAGGATTTGTGACTGCCTGGCGTTTTGCAGGCTGACCGACTAATACCTCGTCATCGTCAGCAAATGCCACAATCGATGGTGTTGTCCGATCCCCTTCCGAATTTTCGATCACGCGTGGTACCCCACCTTCCATCACTGCTACGCAGGAATTGGTGGTGCCCAAATCGATACCTATTATTTTACCCATGACTTCTTTCTCCGAAACTGCCAGAAGCAGCGTGTGTTCTTGATTGTTGTTTAAAGTAAGGCTGTGTTTTGTTAATTCAACACAAAATGCATGGTTATTTTGCGATCACAACCATCGCCGGGCGCAACAGCCGATCATTGAGCAAGTAGCCCTTCTGCATCACAGTCAAAACGGTGTTCGCAGGCTTGTCTGTCCCTTCCTGCATACTGATCGCCTGATGCAGATCCGGGTCAAACTTATCCCCGACCGGGTCGACCTCAACGATGTTAAATTTCTCAATAGCCTGAGTCAGCATTTTCAGGGTCAATTCAGTCCCTTCAACAATTTTCGACATATCGGCTTCAGTGTTGGCAGCCGCCACACCCATTTCGAGCGTATCGCGAACGGGCAACAACTCCATGGCTATTTTATCGAGAGCATACTTATGCGCGTTCTCCAGCTCACGGGTCTGGCGCTTTCGCAGGTTTTCCATATCAGCGCGGGTACGCAGAACCGCGTCCCAATTTTGCTCTGCCTTGGCTGTCGCCTCCTGCAACTGCGCCTTTAGAGTGTCAATTTCAGAAAGTGGCTCAATTTCTGGTTCAGCATCAACCCCACCGCCTTCACCAGCATCTAAAGTTTCGCCTGTATCCGCTTGCTTCGCTTCTGCGGGTTGTTCTTCATTTGTTTTATCTTCCACAGGATCAGCAGAAGCTTTGTCTCGCGACATCCAGAAATCTCCGAAGTTTGGTAATTTAATAGTCTTGTTCTACTAGCTGGAAAAGGTGCTATTCAGTTGTTGGCGGAATATAAAGACTAGGAGGAAGAATTCAAGGCAGCACTCAGCAGTTTTGATGTGACATCGACTACTGGCACCACACGATCATAAGCCATGCGTGTTGGCCCGACCACACCCAGAATTCCGAGTACTTCTCCATTCACTTCATAGCTTGATGTCACCAGACTGCACATCCCCAGCAAATCGTAACCTGACTCTTGCCCGATAAATATTTGCACCCCGTCGGCAGAGATACACCGTTCAAGCACATGGTACATATCACGCTGCTGGGCGAATGCATCAAACAGATCTTTCAGGCTATCGACATCTGATAACTCACTGAAATTCATCAAGTTTGTCTGCCCCGCTACAATCACCTCTTCCGCATGATCATCATCGTTGTCAAACACTCTTCCAGCCATAGCGACCATTAGCGACATCTGTGTGTTCATATCTGCCTGAGTTTTATCAAGCTCCTTACGCACCTGATCACGCACGGCTTCCAGATCTTTACCGGCATATTGATGGTTCAGAAAATTTGCCATTTTCTGGAGTTCGTCAGCAGCATAGTCCCGATCCAGCGTCAGTATGCGATTTTGAACATTCTTTTCGTTCACCACTAAAATCACCAGCACGCGCTTCTCAGACAGCGGCAAGAACTCGATTTGCCGAAAAATCGTGGCTCCGCGCTTTGGCAGAGTGACCACGCCGGCCATATTGGTGAAGCGAGAAAGATAATTAGAGGCATGCTGGACCAGAGCTTTGTCGTCCTGATCCGGGGTAAGTTTGCACTTCAGTGCATCAAGATCCTGTTCGATCAGCGGCTGAACCTCGAGCATGGTATCGACAAAAAGCCTGAATCCGTCTGAAGTGGGAACCCGGCCTGCTGAAGTGTGAGGTGCAGCCAGAAGACCGAGCTCTTCAAGATCTCCCAGTACATTCCTGACCGACGCAGCACTCACGGTGACACCCGGCATCTTCGACAAGGTGCGGGACCCAACCGGAGATCCGTCCTGGATATAGTGCTCGACCAGCAGCCTGAAAATTTGCTGCTCGCGTTCGCCTATATCTCGAATTGGTGTAAAGTTAGCCATGCGCTATGCGGTTTACATTGGTTCATGTTGGTATATCGTCAGATCCACGAGATTCAAGCTTCGCAGACCGTCAAGTGACTGTTCTTCACAAAATTCCGGTAACACCTGTCAAGGGTTGCGCCCCTGCCGAACACCAAAAATCTGCTCACCATTGGATTATTCCAGAATTATGATAGTACGCAACAACTCACTTGGGGTTCGAATTGGAAATGTCGTCATTGGCGGTGGCAACCCGATCGTTGTTCAATCAATGACCAACACTGACACCGCTGATGTGGTTCGCACCAGTATACAGATAGCTGACCTTGCCCGCGCGGGCTCGGAACTGGTCCGCATCACAGTGAATAATGACGATGCCGCCCGCGCTGTTCCGGAGATCCGTGAACGATTGCTAGCGCTTGATTGCGATGTTCCACTGGTGGGAGATTTTCACTTCAATGGCCATAAGTTACTTGCAAATCACCCGGCATGCGCAGAGGCCCTGGCCAAATTTCGCATCAACCCGGGCAACGTGGGCAAGGGCAACAAACGCGATGAGCAGTTTGCATCGATGATTGAAATCGCCGCCAGGCTCGATAAGCCGGTTCGCATCGGAGCAAACTGGGGCAGCCTCGATCAGGAATTACTGGCGCGAATGCTCGATGAAAACGCAGCACTTTCCGCCCCGCAGCCGTTGGAACAAATTTATCGGGATGCAGTAATTCGATCAGCACTCGAGAGCGCGCAACACGCAGAGGCTTTAGGGCTGGGCGCAGACCGAATAATTATCAGCTGCAAGATGAGCCGGGTGCAGGATCTGATTTCGGTTTATCAGAAACTTTCAGCTTCCAGCAAATACGCGCTACACCTTGGTCTGACCGAAGCGGGCATGGGCAGCAAAGGAATAGTCGCATCGACAGCCGCGCTTGCTGTTCTGCTACAGCAAGGTATTGGAGACACCATCAGAATTTCTCTGACCCCGGAGCCTGAAGGTGATCGCACCCGTGAAGTGATTGTCGCACAGGAAATTTTACAGACGATGGGACTGAGATCATTTACTCCAATGGTCACTGCATGCCCGGGTTGTGGCCGCACGACCAGCACGGTATTCCAACAACTGGCAGAAGATATTCAATCGTACCTCCGCAACTCAATGCCGGACTGGAAAAAAAAATACACCGGTGTTGAAAACATGACCGTTGCTGTCATGGGCTGTGTGGTCAATGGTCCGGGGGAAAGTAAGCATGCCAATATCGGTATCAGTTTACCCGGCACCGGCGAACGCCCTGTTGCACCTGTCTACGTTGATGGAGAAAAAACCGTCACTCTCAAAGGCGGAAATATCGCCACTGAATTTCAGGAAATTGTTGATCGCTATATTGTTGACCACTACGCCAGTACCTGAAACCGATTTACCAGGTCACGCCATTGCAAGGGTTAGAACCACCAGTTAAAACATTTCAGGCAGGCGACAAAGCCCTTATTATCGGCGCCGGGCTCGCAGGCAGTGCGGTGGCCGGCGCGCTGGCTGGACAAGGATTTCAGTGTCGTGTGTTTGATGCAGGCCTCACTGCAGCAAGCCAGACATCAGCTATACCCGTTGCAATCTATCGACCCCATATCAGTCTGCAGCAAAACGTCGCCAGACTCTACTATTCCAGAGCTTTCAGCCGCATCGTCGATGAGTTAAAAACACTTGATAACCGGCCCGTCCTAAATAACGGCCTGTTACAGTTAATAACTGATCAGCGATCATGGCAGGATGGCGAACACCATCGCGTACTGTCACCGAAAGAGGCAAGCGATAAAGCAAATCGCAGCATCCCTCACCGGGCAATCTTTATTGAAAGCGCCGGCAGCCTGGTGCCCTCGGAACTTTGTCATCACTGGTTGCAAAAAACAAAGAACATTCAGCTGACTACCAGTACCGTCGTTCATCAAATTAATAGAACTTCCGATGGTTGGGAACTGTGTGACATTGACAACAACACTATCGACAGAGGTGACTTTGTAGTATTGGCCAATGGCCTTAAAGCCAATCAACTGACTAGGCAACCTGCCCTGCCTCTGACTCCAATCAGCGGACAAATCAGCCACATTGCAACCCCGACGCCACCAGCCATCGACACACCGATCATCGAAAACAAAGGCTACGCTGTACCGACTGTCAATGGCTATTGGGTTGGCGCCACACATCATCGCCATACTTCCAATACCGTCCCGAGTCACAACGATGATGCGTCAAACTTTGCCACACTTAAGGCACTGGCAAACAGTACAGGCACGGTCACAAATTCATGGACTGGAGTGCGCTGCACCACCCCTGATCGACTGCCAGTAGTCGGTGGAGTTGCAGACAGCGGTTTTTTTACCAAGGAGTATCGCGAATTACACCATGGGCGAAAATTCCAGATTTTCCCACCCGCACAACATATCGACGGGCTCTATGTAACTGCAGGAATGGGGTCACGCGGAGCGACCCAGGCACTCTACGCAGCTGAGCTATTGGTCGATATCATTAAAGGTGAATTCAACGCCGAATCGACAATATACGCCGCAGTGAACCCAGTGCGTTTTTTAATACGAAAATTGCGACAAAATCCGCTCAATAGCATCCGCATCGATAAGTGAAGTCCATTGATAATTCGCCGCTAGTTCAATAAGGGGAGCATCCTGTAAATCCCACTGCGTCACATTGTAATATGAACAAATCGAGCGATATAAAAAAACAGCTAAAAAACAAACCGGGCCCGCTTATATGCGTTGCTGTTTTCTGCGCGATTACTGTTGTTCTATGGCAACGTGTTCAGTTGGGGTTTCGCGCCGGACACATGGATGAATACGACTATCTGTTTGTCGCAAAAACTCTATTGGCAGACATGACATGGCCGACCCATACCTATATTTTCGGATCCGACTTCAGCTGGTACCTTTTAGGCTGGGGAGACAGACTACTGGGCGGACTGGTTGGCGCGCGATCCGTCGCTGCATTGCTTGGCGCGCTCTCATTGTGGGGCGTCTACCTTTTTGCACGTGAAGTATGGCAATCAAAATCTATCGCATGGGTAGCCACCTTGATACTTGCCCTCAGCGCCGGACATATATTTATCAGTCGACTGGCAAGCTACGATGCCGTCAGCTTTTGTTTTTTTGCACTTGCAATGATGCCGCTGTTACGTGGTTGCAACAATAGTTCCCGGTTCACACAAAGATCTAAAAACCTCTATATAGCGTTAGGCATGTTATTGTTGCTGAGCGCCGTACTCACTAAATACACCACCGCCGCTTACCTGCCGTTTATTGGCCTGTTCATCCTGGTTGCAGCTCCCTCTCAGGCACTCACGGCAGGAGCAATACTACTTACAGGCATTGGCACCTATTTATGGTTGCACTGGCACGACCTGATTGTTCTCTACGAAGTGCAAATTATTGGAACACACGGGGAAAATACAACCTACAAAGATATAATTTTTCGCTCTGGCTACTATGCAGGCGGGCTGCTATGCCTATCGATACCGGCGATTCTATATGCAAAAAAAATCAATCAGAAAAAGGCCATGAAAACTCTGGCACTACTGACTATTTTCTCGATGCCTCTGTTTTTATATCATCTACACAGCAAAAACCTTATCTCCCTTTATAAGCATCTAAACTTTTCGTTGTTTTTTTTAGCGACCGCCGCTGCCTGGTCTATCTCTCAATGGTATAGCCACTATGCCACTTACAAATATTCCCGTGCGGTGTTAGTTCGCTCGACCCCCTTGCTGATTTCCCTGATGATCATCCTGTACACCGCGTCCAATCATATTCAGTTAAAAGAGATGGAAGACGGCTACCCTGATGTTGAAAACCTGGTCAGTCATCTTGAAGACAGTCCAATGGCTGCTGATTCTACGATCTTAAGTGAAGATCCCTACTTGTTTCGATACCTGCAATTCAATGAAACTCCACAAAGCCAGATTAAAGAAACATCCTGGTTAGATAACGACGAAGATGGCAAGCATACACATCAGGATGTACTGGATGCGCTGTGGGACAGAAAATTCAGTGTTGTACTTCTAACCGATGCTATACATCCTTCTAAAAATCAGCAATACCGCCATATTCTGCAACAGCGGGGCTACTCACAAAGCTATATCGAGCCATACCAACTCTCTAGTGTAATGACCACCCATCTAACGGGTCGAATCTCACTCTATCACCGACAGTTGTTCAATGTAGAACTAGTAGAATAACTATCGTGGCCAACCCGACCAGAACCTTTGGTTTTATCCTTTAAATTAACCGCCTCCGCATAAAAGCTAATATGCGCATCAAGTTTGTACACGATTCGCCGTTATTTTTTAAGATATGTCATCGGTATTACTAAATCGTGCTTTGGTCGACCACAACAATTCTATTGCTGGTATCTACGGTTTTTTGCACTAGCGCCGCACAAATATTTCAAAAACGAGCAGCACTTGCTCTGGCACATAAGCCTGCGCCTGAATACTCCCGCATCAATAGAGACATTATTTTTACCGTCGCCCTTCTGGGTGGCGGATTGCTATTATGGCTGCTATTTCTCGCCAGGGTCGATGTCAGCATTGCCTACCCGCTGCTCAGCATTAACTATGTGATCGTTTTGCTGTGCGCAAAATGGCTATTTCACGAAACAATCCCGTCGCATCGCTGGGTGGGTGCATTTGCTATCATGGCCGGCATCTGGTTGCTGGTCGGTGAGGCAAAGTAATGAAGTTTAGCCTGCCTGCGCTTATATTCTCTGTACTGGCTGGAGCCTCCGGTCAGCTACTTATGAAAGCCGGATTACTCAATGTACCAGCCAGCTCCCCGATCGTCATACTGCAAACCATGCAAGAATCACCTTCCTCATTGCTGCTGCTGGTTTGTGGCCTGATATTTTATGCCGCCGCAATACCTGCATGGATTATCGCGCTAAAGCGGTATGAGTTGAGTTTTGCCTATCCAATGATCAGCCTGGGTTATCTAATTGTCTATTTAGGTGCATACTACTGGCCGGGCATGGAGGAAAGTATCACCTGGCAAAAGACCGCAGGGTTATCGCTAATCGTCGCCGGAGTTGCGCTTACTGCCCAATCCACCGTGCAGGGCAAACAGTTTAGCGTTGCAAAAATCGACCATGCCTAGCGTCACAGTGATTATTCCCGTTTATAACGAGCAAGAGCGTATTGCGGCGTCACTGTACGAGATCAAAGACTATCTGAGCACTCAGGACTACGAGTCAGATATATTGATCATTGATGACGGTAGCAGCGATTTAACGACAGAAATCGTGAAATTTGTTGATATCTACGGCGCCGAGATTAAATCACAAACAACGGGAGTACTGGAAGAAAACGTCAAAAACATAGGAAAAGGATATTCCATCGCCAAAGGACTGCTAATGGCTCAAGGCGATATCATTGTATTTTCAGATGCTGATTGTTCAACACCTATCACTGAAATCGCCAAGCTATTGCAAAAAATTGACGAAGGATACGATGTAGTTGTTGGTTCCAGAAACCTGCACAGTTCTGTAGTTAGCGGTAGAACACTGCTTCGGACTCTATTAAGTCATGGATTTAACCTGGCAGCACGGAGCGTTCGACTAATGAACGTAAAAGACAGCCAATGTGGATTCAAAGCTTATCGCCGTGAAGTCGCCCGTGAAGTGGCATCAAAGCAGAAAATATACGGTTTTTGTTTTGATGTTGAACACCTCCACATCGCTGCCAAACTAGGCTACAGAATTGCGGAGGTGCCAGTCCAATGGAAACACGAAGAAGGCTCAACGCTCTCATTAATTAACGACTCGATTACCATGTTTTTTGATCTTCTGAAAATTCGGTTTATTCATCGCAAACTGGAACGTTTGCAATAGACTGCGGCAGCAATTCGCAACCCAACCAGCCGAGTGAAAGCCAGTGCCGCCACGACTGTGTTGATAGCGGCACTGTTAAAAAATCTTCTCGAACAGAAAAATATTAATATCTGCTGCCAGGGCAGATAACTAATCAAACAGCTTTCGCCACTCTTGAGTTTGTTAATTTACAATCAAAAGTGGCGATACCGCCTATCCTTCAGCTACCTTGATTTCAACAGACGGCTAATTTCCTGACACCATTTCAAGGTAGATGTCCGCAATTCGGCTACCCAATATTCGCAGCGACGACGCTGAAAAATGTGTACCGAACGGATCACTTTCACGAGTCTCAAGATCCGCTGCAGCCGCACAGCCAGTAAACACGTCCTCATCAAGATTCAGTGCCAGCAGATGTGGATTCAGCTCTGCTTTTTTGGTTTCGGCGCAGACAAATTTACCTTCAGAGCCAAACCAGCTTTCACTTCTAAAATTACTAATAAGCTGAAACAACTTATTTGGGTAATAGTTTCGATAGAAATCGCTTTCTTTATCGCTAAACCCGGTCGCTCCCGGATCGGCGGACCCTTCCAGCAACCAATCTGATTCTCCCTGCAGCCACAATAGACCATCGAACGAGTCCTTGTTAGGCAACGCATTAAGCGCTTCAAGCGCCTTGGATCTCATCTCAATAAAAAACTCACTATTGTAATCCCAATGACTTATACCCTGACCCGGTGCGGTTAACATCACGACCCCAACCACTCGATCACTCTTAGCAACTATTGATTTAGCCACCTGAAAGGCAATATTGTTATAGGGCTCCCTGTCAGGCACAGCTAAAGAGTGATTGCCCGGCAAATCCGGTTCCCAAAACTGGCGTAAATCGGCCACCTGCCAACCAATGTCAGTGAATGCAAAAATCTGCTCGTCCGGAGCATCAAGCGTTGCATTAAAAGCAGTCTCCAGACCCGCCGCGTTAGATTGGCCAGTAAGAAAAAATAAGTCTGTAATATCGTCTATACCCGGAAGGGCATTGACAGTGACTTCACAGGAAGCAGTCACTCTAACAACACTGCCGCTGGCACTATCAGTACAGCTATGCTCAAACTGCCCACTGTGAGTAACACCGACATTGTCGGTCACAGTATTCGTCGCGTGGTCAAAATCAGAATTACCCCAATCCCACGCAGACCCGTTAAACGAGGTCCACGCACAACCTGCGGGTTCAACTGCTTCAACGGAAAAGGCAACTGATGCTTGCAAAGGGGACGCCGGGCAATTGGTCGTTGCAGTAAGAACAATATCCGGCGTTTCTTCAGAATTCTGCCCGACCGCATCAGTGTTGTCCGGCACATTGGTGAAGTAGCAACTTTCCCCATTTTCCCAGCCATAACCATCACCATTCTCATCGACCACAGCCTCTGAACAGGCTGGAAACAGATCTTCAGGGTTCGGTATAGCTGGATTGGCGGCCGTGGTGTCGGATTCTGTTACAGAATCGGTTTCGGTGTCGGTACCCGTTTCAGTTTCGGCAACCGCTTCAACTTCGACTGCCGCTTCAGCTTCGGTAACCGCTTCAGCTTCG
>CAZNOB010000028.1:14558-31316 GCA_964574535.1 uncultured Granulosicoccaceae bacterium
GGCAACCGCTTCAACTTCGACTGCCGCTTCAGCTTCGGTAACCGCTTCAGCTTCGGTAACCGCTTCAGCTTCGCTAACCGCTTCAGCTTCGCTAACCGTTTCAGTTTCGACAGCCGCTACAGTTTCGGTAACCGCACCCTGATTTGAACTCGAATCGACATCAGTCTCGCCACCAGCCTGCGCTTCCTGAAAATCCGGCTCTGCAACTTCACCGGTGTTTTGGGATTCCGCCGTTTCGATAACTGGCTTTTCACTAAAATTTTTCGCGGCTGCCAGGGTCAGAAAAACCCGATAGACCTGCCCGACATTTTCACATTCGTTGATTGGCGAAGGCCGATTGGCCAAACATCCCAGCCGCTGTCCGTTTTCACCTAAACCCGGTGTGAAAAACTGACGTTTTCCACTTGTCTGTAGCTCATAAATCCCCTGCTTCTTCTCTGTAGTACCTGTCTGAGTTACCTCTCCCAGCTTAAGCTCGAATTCCGTTTCACGAATGGAAAGACGGGATTCATCAAACAGCTCCCCCGCCTCCAATGTAATACCTTCCTGCACCAAATACAGATTCTCGTCATCCCAGTTGGAAGTTCGAAAATCACCCGCCCGTCGACTGAGCGTATCAAGCAGATGATCTACAGCTTGCTCGGCAGGCACAATTTCCCGCTCTTCGCCATAGGTGCGTACCGCCGCTTCCAATATCACGGAATCTATATCCACCATCCCCGAAAAACTGATCGTCGGGGCCTGTATACGTTCCTGCGCCACCTCCGGGATCTGAATCCCGTTTTCCGGATCCTGGTCTACATCAAGAGTTTGCAACAGACGCAGGATATTGACGACTTCCGGTGAATCTATATCGTCAGACCGGGTAAGTTCGATCGGGGTGACCAAAGACTGGCCTGGCACAGGCGGAAACTCGATTTCACCCAGGCTAAATACCACTGATTCGCCGGTCTTGTATTCAAAAGCACCCTGGACATCGGTGAACCCTTGCTGGCTGTCAGTGCGATACTGTAGCCCCTCTACCGGACTGTCCAGAAATACACCTCGCTCTGTACTGTTGCCACCACAGGCTTGCAACAGCAGCAGACACAACGAACCACCAACCAAACTTCTACCAAGTTGTTTCATCTGATCACACGAAAAGTTAGTTATCTTAGGAACAACATGACGGAAGGTTTGGAAAGTTCTGTACACTGCAGAAACAATGTTTTCCATACTGAAATAGATGCGGCAAATCATAACTTTGCAAATATGCAACTCTCTAGCCTATTTCAAAAAATCTCACAGCATCGGCACTTAAGCTTTTTTCTTTAACCCTGATAACGCGAAATGATCAATTTTATAATCTCGGTTTTTTTGCTGTTGATCACACCCGGGCCTGGTGTACTTTCAACAGCGGGAGTGGGTGCCGCGTATGGACGAATGGTCGGAATTCGCTATGTGATTGGTCTTTTTATTGGCACGAACCTGGTGGCACTAGCCGTAGTCAGCGGCCTGGCGGCGTTGATTTTTTCAATCCCCTGGCTGCGAACTGTTTTATTGATTGCATCTGCACTGTATTTATTGACGCTGGCCGCCAGAATTGGATTATCCGGGTCAAAAATCGCATTCATTGAAGCCCAAAAGAAACCGGGAATCGTCGACGGGGTTTTACTCCAAACCATTAACCCCAAGGCCTATGCGGTTAACACCACGCTATTCTCCGGATTCGCATTCGACGCAGATAGCCTTTTGCTGGAAACGATCGTCAAATTTCTGATCATCAATGCCATCTGGATTCCTATCCATCTTCTTTGGCTGAGCGGTGGAATCGCACTAAAAAAGCTCGCATTAAGCGATCACACCCAACGACTGATCAACTACGCGATGGCGGCGGCCATGTTAGGCGTTGTCGTACTGGCACTCTATTCTGCCTCGTCGACCTTCTAAAAACGGTTAAAATGAGGTTTTTTGAAAGTTCTTCTGCAGGTGAAATAGTCTGATGCAACGAATATGTGTTTTCTGCGGTTCCAGCTCGGGTAAAAAAGCCGAATATCTCGATGCCGCCAAAGCACTAGGCAAGGCCATGGCAAATCGAGGTATCGATCTAGTCTACGGTGGCGCAAGCATTGGTTTGATGGGAGCGATCGCCGATGCCGTGCTGCAGGCCGGTGGCAAAGTCACCGGTGTCATACCAGAACACCTTCAACAATTTGAAATCAGCCACCCTGGATTAACAGAGCTACATATTGTGGCCGATATGCATGAGCGAAAAGCTGCCATGGCTTCTATGGCAGATGGCTTTATTGCCATGCCTGGTGGCATTGGAACTCTGGAAGAATTAATTGAAATTTGTACCTGGCAGCAATTGGGTCTGCACTCAAAGGCCACAGGAGTGCTGAATATCGCTAACTACTATGACAAATTAATCGACTTTATTGCGCATTCTGTGGACGAAGGGTTTTTACGCGCACAACATCAAAAAAACCTGCTAAGCCACACTAACGTGGATGGGCTGCTGGACAGCATGGCGCACTTCAATGCCAACACTGACCTGTTTCTGACCGAGAAACTGCAAAAAAGAACAGAAAACCCCGACTTCTATGAATAGTTGACAATTCATCTAAAATAAAACAAACGTTTACAGACCAAACGGCAGATATTCCGGCGGTTCGGCACGCGTTTTGATGAATTCTGAGACGGAGCTGTATTTGAAACCTGTCGAATTCCTCAATTCAGCGATTGAACCAAACCTCCGACTGAAACGTTTATCGTTACAAAATTCATAAATTTAACTGAATTATGGACGCCACAGTATAGGATGGCTTGATCCTGTTCTAAGAACACCACACAACAAGTTGCTGGAGAGAGAGAAAGAGATGAAAGGCTTTCAAACACTGATACTGACAGCACTACTGACTTGTCCTTTGTCATTCGCAGATCAAAAAGATGCCAATCTGCCGGAACTATTCGGTCAATTGAAATCTGCTTCCAGTCCCCAACAGGCTGTGATGATCGAGACTGAAATCTGGAAGACCTGGTACAAACGCGACGACGCAGACGGCGGCGAAAACATGCAAGCTGCTGTCGATGCGATGAGCTCCGGGCGATACACCATTGCTCTTAATCTGCTGAATAGCCTGGTTGACCAGCAACCAGATTTCGCCGAAGCCTGGAACCGACGAGCCACAGTGCATTACCTGCTTGGTGATTTTGAGCAGTCTTTGGCCGACATCGAAAAAACCCTGACACTCGAACCGAGACATTTTGGCGCTCTATCTGGCATTGGTTTAATTATGCTGCAAGCCGGTGAGAATGAAAAAGCCATGCATGCGTTTGAGCAAGTGCTGGAGATTTCACCGCAAAACCTGAGTGCTGCAAAAAGCATCGCAGATATCGAAAAGAAACTAGGCGTCACTATCTAGGTTTTCGTTGCTCCAGGAACAGAGAACCAACAGTCACCCTTGCGCGCAGAGCGCTCTCACTCTAATAACACACAACTGATATGCTGAATTTTATCGGGTGCTTTTGTATTCTCCGAAAATACTTATAACCTAAAATTCAGACACTGATAAATCGGTTAAAGAAAAGCAAAAAGCCCGCATAACGCGGGCTTTTTTATCGACCAGGTTTGGTCATCTAGCCTTTACCACGCCATGGAATAGTGCGCGCGATCACCCAGCGCATAATCAAATCAAATAGCAAACCAAGAACGCCTAACAAGATGATTGTCACCCAGATAATTTCATAGTCGCTTTGTTTACGCGCCACGTTTTCCACAAAGCCAATACCTGTAGTACCTGCCAACATCTCTGCGGCTACCAGTGTGCCCCAGCACACCCCGATCGATATTCTTATACCGGTTAAAATTTCCGGCAATGAGTTTGGTAAAATTACCTCGCGGATGATTTGTCTTTTCGACGCACCAAGCGAGTGTGCTGCATGAATCTTGGATAGCTGCGTGCCCGTTGCACCAGTTCTCGCGGAAATCACCATAATCGCAAAGGCAACCATGAACAGCAGGAATATTTTGCCGTCATCCTGAATGCCAAAAATAGTCAGAATCAATGGCGCCCATGCCAGTGGTGGTACCGGACGGTAAAGCTCAATCAGGGGGTCAAAGAATCCTTTCGCGAATCGCGACAGCCCCATAAACAGCCCCAGTGGCACACCCAGTAAAATTCCAAAAAACAAGCCAGCGAGCACGCGAAGGATAGAATCCCATATATGCCCCATTGGCACCGGAACTGACATAGACGGGAAATTACCGGTTGCTACATTCAGCACTTTGGTTTTCAGATTTTCTTCAATCGTGCCATCGGGTTTATGACGCGGATACTCCCCGGGAACCAGATCGGCAACCCAGTCAGGGATAAAGAAACCCAGCATCTCTGCCAATGGTTTCTGTTCATACCAAAGCATCGGTATGCCTTTGTAGCCAATATCCGGATTTGAAATTTTAACCAATGTGCCAAGCGTATCGGAGGGCTTGGGTAACCATCGTCCAGAACCTTGCTCACTACACGAAGTATTACCCGCTGCAATTGTGCCCGCAGGCATTGCGAGCGCATCTATCAGCCTCAGGGAGCCTTGTTGCTCAGAAGCTTCAGCCTCAAATAAGCGAACCGATGTTTCTACCGGATCAAGCGCCTGAGGCGGGAAGATAGTACCGTCATCGATGCGCTTGAACATTTTATTGGCTTGCTTGAGAAACAGCACGCGAGCTTCACGTTCATCGTCGTCAAGAGTACTTTCTTCCGCTTCTTTTTGAAGTGCTTTCAGGTCACTGCCAATTTCTTCCAGCTGCGCATCGAACGACCCACCTGTGTTACGAATTCTGATGAAGTCTTTTGAAATTGCAGTCACCTCATCAACCACAGAAGCGAATTTCCGACCTCGATCAGTGACTGGGAAGGTAGGAATTTCCGTCGATGACTCCCCCCATCCGGGTTGTGCAGCTGCCTCTTCCAGCTCTTCTGCAGTGGCAGGAGCGGGATTGTTCGGATCAGCCAGAGAAGCTCTTGCAGCATCAACACGCTGTGCAATGTCTGCCAGCCCTGCCTTTACTTCAGGGTCAAGATTTTGCGGGTCGGCCAGAGACACCAGGGCCGCGCGAAGTTTACCTATCAACACGCCGTATTCGGCTTTCTCTTCATCGGTAAAACTGCTGCGCAACAGGTTTCGGTCAAGCTGTTGTAACTGCGTGCCGTCTCTTGCCAGCAGTGAGGTGCCTTTGAGCAACCTGGAATCAATGGGGAAGACAGAGCGCATCGGATTGATCGCGGTATCTACTCTTGCCACCTGACACAGTTCATTGGCGGATTTTGGAAAGAATGATCTGGCGGCATCCCACGAAAAATAAAACCAGATCACCAGGATACTTGCGACACCGGCGTAAACCCAATGCCAGCCACCGAGAGCACGCTCCGGATTGCCGAATACCGCGTCGGTTTTTTCAGTGCGAATAACGCGACGGCCATGCAGGTACGCCAGTACCAACCCCAAAATTAAGAGGATAAAAATTACTGCAACAATAATCCCGCGATGAGTAGCTATGGCATTTAACATTATAGAGTCTTCCCCATAATTTCCTCTTCCATATTCCAGATCATCGAAAGGATTTCTTCACGATTCTGAACAAACTCCGGATGATTTTTGATATCACGCAGATCTCCACTGAGCCCCCACTCTGCAAACGGTAATCGATATTCTTTATGTAGTCGTCCGGGTCGTGGTGCCATCACAAACAAACGCTCTCCCAACAACAGCGCTTCCTCAACTGAGTGAGTGATAATCATGATAGTTTTGCCAGTCTCCTTCCAGATCTTTAAAACCAGGGACTGCATTTTCTCACGCGTAAGCGCATCGAGCGCCCCGAGTGGCTCATCCATCAGGATAAGATCAGGATCATTGATCAGGCAACGCGCAAGCGCCACCCGCTGCTGCATGCCACCGGACAATTGGTAGGTCGGTGTTTCACCAAATCCCTGCAGGCCGACAATCTCGAGCCACTCTTCGACTTTGCGTGCTGTTTCAGCCTTATTATGCTTTTTCATACGCAGACCGAAGTTGACGTTTTCAGCCACAGTTAGCCACTCGAACAGAGCTCCCTGCTGAAAAACCATACCCCGTTCAACGCCGGGCCCATCAACTTCCTCTCCATTGAGACTCAGCAGCCCGCCAGTGGGCCTTAAAAAGCCTGCAATAAGATTCAGTAAAGTGGTTTTGCCACAGCCACTGGGGCCAAGAACAGAAAGAAGCTCACCCGGCTTCAGGGAAAAACTGACATTCTGCAACGCCTGCACAGCTTCACCGGCAGGAGTGTAGAAAGTCATATCGATGGAGTCTGCTACAAGTTCAGTCATACATGCCGCACATTATATTTTGCTCGCTGTTATTCAGGGCACCATTCCCTTAATGCTCTTGTGTCTCTATGCCCCTTACACATTTCCTGTCTGGTTAATACTGGGCTATTCGGTACTATACCCCGACTACCGCATTCCGACCGAACCAATTGCACAGATTTTTCCCCCACGGTGGCGCGGGGTGAACAATCACCGACCGCTGCAGAAATTACCATTTATTGGACCTCAATGTCCTTTCAAGCTGGACCCAATAGTATCTGTGCCGTCATGGCCACAAGGCGGATTGATTGCGCGCCCGCATCTTTCACAATACGCGAGGTGAAT
This sequence comes from uncultured Granulosicoccaceae bacterium, assembly GCA_964574535.1. GTDB lineage: Bacteria > Pseudomonadota > Gammaproteobacteria > Granulosicoccales > Granulosicoccaceae. Next base: position 21,227 of record CAZNOB010000028.1, read on the forward strand.
TATACGAAATATCTATGTATATAGCTCCATACACACATTTATACTCCGCTTATAAAAAAGCAATGTATCTATTCACCGCAGGTCGAAACCGTTTGCCTCAGCCTCTGCTTGACAACTCGCCTGATCAGACTCAGCACGTGGCGGGCCACGTTTCTCTCGCGATCAAGCGACATGCTTTACGCCATCCCCGCTAATTTTCTGCTCTCCCTCCAAACGCATTCAGTAAAATTCTGCTTGCGAATTGCGCGACAACACCCCGAGCACTGCAGGTCTTCTATTGGTCCACGTTTGGGGAACCGCCGAACTAGGTCGAAGCTCTATACACACCGAGTGCTCGCAACCAACAACAACGTGGAAGCAAGATAAACAGGTGAAAAACGCAAAGCGTTTGCTATTGATCTTCGCTGTTGATCTACCCGCGTTTAATCAGTTTTGAGAGTGATCGTGCAAGTGGGTCGGTGCGTCATGGATCGCGCAAAGAGCGCTGTCAGCCATGGATGGGCAAGCGCTATCCACTTGCACGATCACTCTCAAAATGCCGCAGGCACCCGCAGGGCTGAATAGCCGCAAAAACACTTTTTGCTTCCGTTTTTGGTCTTTTCAAAAATGAAGGCCCCCGACAGGGGTGTCCTACAAGCGCGACAGCGCACCGCTCACCGAGCGTAATCTCCTCTAGTGCTGATGCCCGCCAGGCCCATGTGCGTGCCGGTGTGCCACCTCTTCCATGGTCGCTTCACGAACATCAACTATTTGCACATCAAACCTCAGATGCTTACCTGCCAGCGGGTGGTTGGTGTCGATATCAACAGTAAACTTCCCAACCTTCATTACTGTCGCCTTTACCTCACCACGGGCGGTATTGACCTGGACGATATTGCCTGCTCTGGGCTTTCCTTTACTGGTCAAGTGTTTGATCGGTACCCGCTGCAATCCGTCATCCTTACGCAGGCCGTAGCCTTGCTCCGGTGTTATTTCGACAGAGAATGTATCTTCCGCAGACCGGCCCAGCATCGCATCTTCGAGGCCGGGTAATATGCCCCGATGACCGTGTAAATACAGCAAGGGATCTCCGGTAGTTGAATCCTCAGTGTAGTCACCATCAATCTCGCTGAGCTGATAGTGAAAAGTGACGACCGTGTTATTTGCAATCTGCATAGCTTTTCCAAACTGTTTTTTAATTACGGGTCTGCGGCAAGTGCTACTTCTTCGGCGTTAGTATAAGTAAGTTTGATAAGCATTGGTGAAATGTAGCGCTGGCAAACATAGAATCACACGACAGCAGCAGCCATTCAGTAATCACACGACATGAAAAACGCAAATCGTGTGCAGCTGCTCTTCGATCCTGCTTTTGCTCGACCCACGTTCACTACTCACAACCTGACAAACTTAAATTAAAGCCCACTGTGGGGCCCACAAATTTCCGTTCTTGCCCAGCTGGTTCGTCGACGGCCTTTTCAAAATGACGGCCCCGGACAGGATATTCTGCAAACGGCCGCTCACACCACAGCAGAGCCTTCTAACGAACGACTCTGGCTCGCACAACAGCGGTCTTCACATCCTTCGAAAGCTCCGGATTGATGCGAACAATATCCAGAACTTCATTCTTGCCCGCCTTCAGTACCCCATTGATAGATCGACTAACTTCGCGTAACCGGCCATTTCTATCCGGATAAATAATACGCAGCACAACACCATTAACATTGCGCGGAGTTTTATTACTGACCTGAACCCGCAAGATGCCCTCTTTACTCACCTGATGCCTGGCAGTCACATACTTGCCCGGATTGTTTGGCAGATCCAGATCCACCAGCGATCCAAGCGCAGCTTTACCAGCCGGGCTATTATGGCTGGCGGCTTTGGCGTACTGAGTCAGTGCCTCATCACGACGGCCGGAAGAATTGGCAATGTTACCGAGTGCGTTATAGGCATTGGCGGTCGGCAATAACTCGATACTTCGTGCTAACGATCGCTGGGCAGCTGCAAAATTTCCAGTTTTTTCACTCACCAGACCCAGCTGCAGATGGGGGTAGAAAAAATTGTTATTAAGCCGAGCAGCATCAAGATAGTGTTGTCTCGCCCTTTGGTAAGAGTTGTTCTCGTTCTCCAGATCTCCCAAAAAACTATGGAAATGGCTCTCTTTGGGCTCAATAGAAATTGCCCGACGAGTCAGCTGTTGTGCACGGTTTATGTTATTTTCTTTCGCTGCTTTCTTGGCTTCGGCAAATGCATCGTACGCTGGCTGCGACTGCAGCAGTCGGGATATATTTCGTCGATATTCAGCCGCTTTTATTTCACCGCCCGGCGGCATACTTGCGGCAATTTTCTTATTCGTGGCAAGTCGTTCTTCTGAAGGCGGATGACTGGCAAACAAACCACTGATGAAATCTTTGCCGCGCTTGCTGTCTTTCGACAATTCTAAAAATGTTGCCTGTAAATCGACCGCGCCCTGAGGATCGTACCCGGCGCGCGCCATATACTCGATCCCGAAACGATCAGATTCCAGCTCCGCAGCACGGCCATAACGAGTGCTGATGAGCTGCGCACCAATATTGGCCCCGAGTTGCGCAAGATTGGAATTCTCTCTACCGGAACTTGCAATCGTCGCTGCCGCCACTCCGCCCTGCAGCAATATCCCGCGGGTTACCCCTTTAGCCCCATGTTTCGCCGCAGCATGAACAATTTCATGTCCAAGTACTGCCGCCAGTTCAGCCTCGCTTTTCATTTTGACCAATAAACCGCGATTGATCGCGATTTTTCCGCCGGGCAACGCCCAGGCGTTGGGAACATCAGAATTAATCACATTAAATTCATAAGGCAGCTTGCGATCGCTGACTGCAGCCAGGCGCTGGCCTACTCTATTCACGTAGGCCGCCACCTGCGGATCAGCCGTATAGTCTCCGCCCTGGGACTGGCGCCCGGGTGAATACTGCTGGGCTCCCACCTTCAATTCCCACTCTTCGCCGACGAAACTGAGTTCTTTTTTGCCAGTGACCGGATTGGTCGCACATGCACCAAGAACCAATGCCACACCAGCGAATAAATTTACCCATTTTTTCATTTGTACAATCCCCGGAAAATCTGACACCAATTTTACATAACCAGCTGACTTTACGCTGTATTTGCTTAAAAACACGTCTGTTTCTGCCGCTGCCGAGTTTTATTTCGCGCGGTAGAAACTCTGCTACGGCGAACGTAATAACTATGCGCCTAAAATGATCGTACTATCGTCAAAGTTAGGCAAGAGCCCTCGCCTGGCACTTCCCGCTAAACAGAGACCACTACCGAACTGACTCCCGACGCTTTGCCAATCAGTCACACCTGAATCGAGCACAAATTGTTAGTCTTTTGATCCACAGAACCGCTGAGCCTTTCGTTACACAGCCTGCATTTTAACCAATTGCCGCCCTTCACAGAAGCCAGACACCAATCCGCAAGCCAGCAAACCGACGAATGGCTCCAAAAATGCTCTAACAGACTGTTATGCCACCACAAATGGCGATTAAACACACTGAGGTAGATTAACCCCTTGCTAGTCCACACAAAATCATTTTTTGTCACTTTCACACGGTTTATTGCGCTGCTTTTCAATCTGCGCACTTTTTCGCTGAGCGCGGGTGTCGTGTATGTGGCTGGTATGCAATCGACGGTACACGGGAACACGGCCCGTCGAGTTGATTCAAGCTCTGCCACAAACCCAACCCTTGAACTCACTGGCACTGCTATTACACAGCAGGGTCACCGCAAGCAGACACAGCCTGTTATGCAAGGTGCGTTATGAACGCCATCAATAATTTAAAATACCGCAGTGATATCGATGGGCTCAGGGCTATCGCCGTACTTGCGGTTTTGCTTTTCCATCTCGACCCCCGGTATTTGAATGCTGGTTACCTGGGTGTTGATATTTTCTTTGTGATCTCCGGATATCTCATTACCCGGATTGTGTACACAGAGATAATGAATAAAAAATATACATTCACAAACTTCTATGTACGACGCTCCAAGCGAATTCTTCCGCCATTGTATTTTATGGCCGTGGTGACGCTGCTGGCGGGTTATTTCATACTTCTACCCTACGATTTTTTTAAAACAGGCATTTCAATACTCGGGGCCGTATTTTTTGCCTCTAATATGCAGTTCGCTCTGCGCACTGGCGACTACTTTTCGTCAGACTCATCAGAGTGGCCAATGTTACACACTTGGTCCTTGTCGGTTGAGGAACAATATTATTTCGTTTTGCCTATAGCACTCATGTTCGTCATTCGCTTTCTGAAGGGAAAGCTGATTATCACCATGTGTCTGGTTGCTGTTGCAAGTTTCGCATTGGCGGAATTCATGTCGTCGAAGGAAAATCTCGCAGGCTTAAGTTATTATTTTCTACTCACCAGGATGGGAGAACTCTTAACCGGTTCAATACTCGCTATTGTGCACGCAAGAGGCACACTGGAAAAGAGTAATTCAAATATTCTCGCAGCACTTGCTACCGCTGTACTGGTGGCAACGCTGATATTTTTCGACAAACAAATGGTCTTTCCAGGCTTCTCCGCTTTGCTGGCTTGCCTGCCCATCGCGATGATTATCCACAGCGAAGGCACATGGGTTAACAGACTTCTCGAAAACAAATTCATTGTATGGATCGGGCTGTTATCCTACTCGCTATATTTGTTTCACTGGCCGGTTCTGGCATTCGCACGTTACATACTTAACACCACTGCGGGCTATTTGCATCTGTCGTTAGGTGCCCAGGTGATTTGTCTGGCACTTATCTTTCTACTTAGCGTGATCTCATACTACGGAGTCGAACGTCCGTTGCGCCGGCTGAATGTGGCAGGGATAAAGGCGCTGATATTATATTTCCTGATTCCCAGTGCTGCGCTGGCATTACTGGCGCTTGGTGTGGTTGTAAAAAAGGGACTACCCGATCGTCTCAGTACAGACACCATTGACACCGCCTACCAGTTTAGCCACATTGATAAAAACAAATGCCCGTCACTGGTAAATCTGGGTTGTGAAGGTGGAACAAAAGAAAGTGAGAAAGAGATTCTTCTTTATGGAAACAGTCATGCATTGCACTACTACGAATTAATCTCACTGTTGGCTAAGGACAGCGACATGAACGTAAAACTGTACGGATCCGGAGGCTGCGGCCTGAAAAATAAATCCGCTAAGTGCGAGTCCACTAAGTCAGCCTATTTAGATAAACTAAAAGAAGGCACTGATATATCCGTTATAGCATTCAGATGGGATAATGTCTTTCAAGACGATGAGTTCCTCCCCGAGCTGGATCAAGTAATAAAACTGGCTCAAACTTCATCAAAGAAGGTCATCGTGATGGCCCAGCCACCACTGCTAAATTTCAGTCCGGCTAAAATCGAAAATTGCAATAGACTGGGTATCACATGTCCCAAACCTGAAACCTCCATCAACGACCTGTATCCCGCTTTTAACAATTCAATCAAGCAGAGAGTGATACAACTTGGCGTTGAATTCTTCGACCCCTACGAGTCGATAGAAAATACCGCTCAACTCTATGATGGCGACAAACTGCTGTACTCAGACACAGACCATCTCTCTGTTTACGGTGGCAGATGGCTCTATGACAAAATTGCGGCTCAGGAATCAACACCGCTGCTGACAAACACTCCATAAAACACAAAAAACGAAGGCCAGTTTAACTGGCCTTCGGATCGCATAAAAAAGATCGACTGATTCACTAAACTATTCGAAACTGTGACCGTTATCATTATTACAAGGATAAGAAAACACCTCTAGCGAGGTAGCTCAAGGATGAGCTCCAACAGAGATTCAAACGGATTGAATATCGATAGCCAGTCTATCGCTGACAGCACAGGGAAGTGCTGCTCTGTTGCTCTTTCCCACAGTGGATTGGCAGACAGTCGCTATAGTTAAAAATAACGACTGCCCTGCTCTTTTTTACTCCAACCACCTGTTTACTCTGACCACCAGCGCCTGGCTGGCAACATGTCAGCTAAATCATCGCGAAGATACGCGCCGGTCCCCCGCTACCCCCTTTGTGCTTGGGAGCGCCCACTACCAGAGTTGCGCCTGACGCTGGGACTTTATCAAGGTTGGCGATATTTTCAATGCCAAAACGCCCGGTTGGCAACCACGCATAGTGTGTTGCGAAATCCGCCGAAACACCATGATCCAGAGACAGCGTATCTACTGCCAGAGACATCGCCCCGGTTTCTTCAATAAGCATCTGAGCCGCCTCTACATGAAACCCGGGATAATGCTGCGCTTCACCATCAAAGTTTCTGTAGTCATCAGAGTTAGCCTTGCCTGCCCAGCCTGAGTACATTGCCACGCAGGCATTCTCGGGTATTTCACCGTGTGCAGAGATCCACGCTTTTATATCATCCGGTGTCACTCTGGTATCGGCATCAGCTGCAGCACGTTCTGCAATATCAATAACACACAAAGGGGCAAAAAGGCTCGATACAGGAATTTCATCAACTGCAGTGCCATCCTTCGAAAAATGTAGTGGCGCGTCAATATGAGTGCCTGTGTGTTCATTGACTCGATACTCAAAGAGGTTAAATGAGTGCTCGGCATAGTTAAACTTTTGCTCCATCTCAAACTGTGATTCCCCAAAGTAAGTGGGAAATTCAGCGCTCAGGGTATGTGTCATATCTTCAATACCCTTATGACCTTCTGCCATGGCTGCCGGCGCCATCATTGAACTTCCGACTGAGACTGCAGCGCCTGCCAACGCAGCATTTTTAAAAAACGAACGACGCGAAATCATTCTGTTTTTTACTGAGTTCATCACACAAACATCACACATGGGGTTTTCCTCTGGTGGTTCTTAGAAAATGAGGGACCACATAATGCGTAAATTATCTCGGCAATTGTGACGCCCTGTCAAAACTTTACCGGAGTTTAGAATCGAACGGAAGTAAAACAGATACCAAACGGTTGCTGCCTGCCAGAATCAAGGGCTATTTGCGAGTATTGCCGTAAACACTTGCGGAAACATTGTTACCACGATTCCACGGATTAGAAGACACCTCATTATTGCGTACCACTATATTTTTGGTATCTCTGTACTCAATTGACCCGCGGTAAGTGCCGTTCAGTAACACAGCGTTATTTTCAACCAAAGTCCCATCGACGGTTTGCAACTCTATGCCTGCATCACCTGAGGATTTGCGGTAGATAAAGTTATTTCTAATCACTCCGCCATCGTGCCCGCGCCCCAGTCCAAATGCTATGTTTCGATAGCTATTGATGATTCGATTGCGTTCAACCACCGTACCACTGGATTTATTCCAAACCAAAATTGCCGGACCACTGACATAGCGCCCGCAATCTTTATCGACGTTGCAACCAGAACCATCTCCTTTAATATTGTAAATAGTGTTATCACTGATGATCCACGAGATCGCACCATGTAAATCGATCGCGCCATTATAATCACCGCGTGCTCCGTTCCTGGAATAGCCAATCGAAGAACAGGCAACAATCCCGTTTCGAGTACCACCGATATCACTTTTAATATGCTGCGTGCCAATATCATATAAATGCAAATTATAGATATGCGGTGCAATGGCACCACCAGATTTCGGCTTGATAGAAATCCCGTGATCACGCATCGCAGTTATTGATAAATCGGCGATGGTTACATTCTCACCAACGATCACAAAACCTTCACCACTCTTATTGTAACCACGGCCGTTTATTAAAACAGAATCACGAGCACCACTGGCCGATCGAATAGTGATTCCATCTTTCACTAAAACATTATGTTTGCGAAGATGATAAGTACCATCGCTTAACTGAATATCAGTGCCTGCAGCTGCACTTTCTATTAAATCCACCCATTCATCTTGCGGGCCAATCAAAATGCTACGCTCTCGCGGTCGATAGATTGGCGACTGCACATAGGCGGGACATACCGTCGCCCTGTCTCCAGCCACTGACGTCACATTATCCAGACTGGAAGCACTGGCAATTTCCAACCGATCAAAAGCAGCATTCCCACGGGGCGGAATTGCGCACGATTGAACAAAAATTGCAGCAACTGCAATAAAACAAATTAGTTGTCGATTCAAAAACACGCCTGTCACCCGGCTCAACACCAATTAGGGAAATCTATATCCACTATTGTCCGGATCATTATTTTGTTATACATATTTTCATCTTCAAAATTCAGCCCCGCCCTGCATTATTTCTAACTGCGCGATGGTCTCGGTACCGAGAACCAATCAAATTCAAGCCTGTCATACTACCAGACCGGGATAGCCACACTGGGTTCATTCACTCTATAGGCCAGCACTCATGGACCAAAATCGACGAAAACTGATTATAACCACACTGGGTCTGCTTGCGACCCCTGCTTTTGGCAGCGCCAAAGCAGTCACTTTCGACGTGGCGGCCAGGCGAAAAGTTTCCACGCTCAATCCGGTTGAAGTGGCCGACGGCTTGACCGCGGACGCGCTGATTGACCGGCCAGTGCTGGTCACCTTCTTTGCCAGCTGGTGCCCACCCTGCCTTGAAGAATTCAGGCACCTTAATAAGCTGCAGGCGAAGTACGCCGAAAGCCCATTGCAAATATTCGCGATCAATGTCCACGAACAATGGGACGACAATGATCGTGAGAGAATGGTCAAGTTTCTAAACACCACCCAACCAACATTTCCAGTAGTCAAAGGCTCAGAGGAAATACGTGCTCTTTTTGGGGGTATCAACCGCATTCCTACTGTCTACGGATTCGATACGGCCGGCAAACTGCGTTTTGATTTCGTACACGCCAGCGGAGCCACTAAAACCAATGCCACTTTTGCAGAGCTGGATGCAGCCGCCCGTCTACTTCTAGGGTAACGCGGGGCAGCCCGGTTAGTTGAAAAAACATCGCACCTGTAATTAGTCACATCACTTAATCCTGGACAAACTCGGCATCGGCCGGTCAATACCCCGGCCGTTGTCAGCTCCAGCAGCTCAATCCAGTCCATTCCGACTACAGTAAACGTCGGCGCGATCAACGCATAGCCGCTCCGCGGCAAATAGCGTAAAAAAAACTAACCAGTTCACTAAACAAATCGAAATTGTGACCGCTATCGCCTATACAAGGACCGGAAAACACCTTTACGGTGATCGCTCATGGATGAGCCCGACAGGGATTCCTATTGGATGGGATATCGAGTCTATCTCACAGCGCACGGAAGCGCTTCTCTGTTGCTTTTTACTTACACACTGCCCAACCGCACGAAGTACTTGGTCAGTTGCCGGTAAATGTTAATCACCCTCGCGCAGACAAAACCCAGTAGCAGCTTAGTCAGCGACAGAGTGATACATCGCACTCAATTAGATCTATCCCATTCCGGCAGACGATGAGGAACAATCGAAAATAAATCCCGTCGCATTGCGTATGCGACGAAACTCAAAACACAAGCCAGCATCAATATGGCGGCGATAGTATCGAATATTCTAAGAGAGGCCTGAAAAGCAGGATTCTTATCTGACCCTGATAAATTAAATTCTTAGATGGCTCTGTTGCCAATGGGTGAAAGTCTGCCCTGCCATTCCCGCCGTGTTGTATGAACAATCAAAGTATATCTATAAATTGATACTATTATAAAAACATCATTGATAGACAAGCCTGCAATTACTCACGCTGAGCCCTGCTGCACTGCCCACAGTGTCGCTTAATACGCAAATAAGGTAGAGCACCCAACTTCCCCGTAAGGAAGGCAAATCATTAATCATTATCAGTGATAGGTACACCAAGTTCGCGAACCACCAACCACATTAAAGCCAACACAAGCAGCTGCTAAAGCACCGGATCAAAGTGTGTTGTACTGCTACTTCCGCGTTTGTCGGATTTCTAACGCAGGCAGTTGTAGTTGTTGCTTAAACCATCGGTGGGATGGTTATGGTGAACTGCTTTAGGACGAAGGAACTGTAGTGTCCGTTTTAACGGTGACTATTTAAGCCTCACTCCACCACAGCTTCAGTCGGCAAACTGCCGACTGCTTTAACATCTCACCTCTGCAAAATCGCAAAGGTATACCCAACAAGCCTAACGGCTCTGGGTGATTGTCCAGTTATAAAGATCCAGATTTCCGGCACC
>CAZNOB010000028.1:31416-33117 GCA_964574535.1 uncultured Granulosicoccaceae bacterium
AAGCCTAACGGCTCTGGGTGATTGTCCAGTTATAAAGATCCAGATTTCCGGCACCCCAGAAAATCTCTGTGCCAACAAGAATATTGGCAACACACCATGAATCCTGGATGGGCACTGAATTGCTGCGAGCACCGAATACATCACCTACGCGGTGGGCATAGGTTCTCGCCCAATCGGTAAAATCGTTCCAAACCAAAGTGCCACTGTTCTGCGGATTTTGCGCGACAAATGCAATGTAACGTTCGTCTGACTCCTTGGTGTAGACCTTGAAAGCTTCACCGCGAATATTGACGTCTGTGACGAAATCACTGGGGCCTGCCGGTAGTCGTTCGGCACCAGCGTCAAGCCATACCATGACTTCATACTGGTGGTTAGAACCACCGTTGCGTGTGACGATATTTTCACTGCACTCGCCATTTGCGTCAGGGTTGTAGAGAAACGATTCTATCGCAATGTTGCGCTCACCTGAAATCGTAGTGCCATTTGGGAAACGCGGGTTGCTGGACGCATTGACAGTTCGCGGATCACCAAACTGCGGGGCATCGTACGAATAATCGATCGTTATATTGGGGAGTTCCGACAATCGCACCGGCAGGCCGGTTACCGCCTTCGGAGCACTGGTACGAAACTCATCTTTTACCCCGAAGATCAGCTCGGGATAGGAACGAACGTAGAAGTCACCCGATGGGTTGGGATTACCGTTAAGACCAGCAATACCGGGGCCCCAGTTGTAGTTCCAACCAGCAAGTGCGCCGTTGGTGTTTGTGTAGATACATTGAGTCCACTCGAAACCGGGCGCTGCTCGCCCAGGTCGCCAGGCATTGTTATGTAGAATGAAATCACCGATACGAGTATCAGAGAAGTTCTGCTGATCACTGGCTGTGGTACAGATATTAACCTGACTGCTGGCAGCGGAAAGCACGGATCGCCTGATGACTGACCCGCCTATGCTGTCTGACTCGAAATCAGCTGCAGCGGCTTGCACGGCGCTGTCGCCGCCTGCACTCCCGGAGTTGCTGCTATCACTGTCGCCGGACTCACTACCAGTGGTGTCATTGCTGCCCGCATCGTCAGCGAGAATTAGCCCGCCATCAGAACTGGCGCTACCTGCATCATCACTGATTGCGCCGTCAGCGCCCTGACTGTCTTCGGCGTTCTGAGCGGCGGTCTCGCCCCCATCTGAACTGGCGCTGCCTGCATCGTCGCTGATTCCACCGTTGGCGCTTTGCTCAGCAGTACCATCCTGGCTGTCTTCGGTGTTCTGAGCAGCGGTCTCGCCTCCATCAGAAGTGGCGCTGCCTGCATCATCGCTGATTGCACCGTTGGCGCTTTGCTCGGCAGGACCGTCCTGGCTGTCTTCGGCGTTCTGAGCAGCAGTCTCGCCGCCATCTGAAGTAGCGCTGCCAGCGTCGTCGCTTATTACAGCATCAGCGTTTTGCTCAGCAGTATCAGCCTGATTGTCTTCGACTTCCGGAGTTTGCGAGGCTGTTTCAGTGGGCTCGGCAGTGGCACCGCCCGCGTCGTCGCTGGTTGCAGCATCAGAGTTTTGCTCAGCAGCACCAGCTTGATTGTCACCAGCATCTGGAGTTTGTGACGCTGTTTCAGTGTTATCAGCAGTGGCGCTGCCTGCGTCATTACTGGTCACGGCATCAGAGTTTTGCTCAGCAGCACCAGCTTGATTGTCACCAGCATCTGGAGTTT
>CAZNOB010000028.1:33217-39854 GCA_964574535.1 uncultured Granulosicoccaceae bacterium
GTGATGCTGTTTCAGTGTTATCAGCAGTGGCGCTGCCTGCGTCATTACTGGTCACGGCATCAGAGTTTTGCTCGGCAGTCTGAGTGTCATCGGCTTCCGGAGTCTGTGCGGCGTTTTCGCTATTACCTGGAATGGCATTGCCTGCCACGTCGCTGCCTGCAGCATCAGAATCTTGCTCAAAAGTATCAGCCTGATTGTCCTCAGCATCGGCAGGGCCTGCTGCGTTATCGTTTGTGCTATCCGACCCGGCGCCGCTACCCGCCCCGTTGTCGGAACCACCAGATGAGCTGTCTGTCGGGTTGGGATTGTTGACAACAACCACGTCGTCATTGAATGTAGAGACATTACCAGAAGCATCGTCGGCAGATTCAGGCTCCGTCACCTGGTCATCTGAGCTTTCAATTACCTCATCCACCTCGGCAACATCAGCCGTCGCTGGAGGGTCATTTGTTACCACAGGAGCATCAACAATGTTCGGCGTGTCGATCACCGAACCGTCGCTGTCGATAGTAGAGTCATTGTCGCTGGAGCAGGCGCCAAGCGAGAGGGCCACAAGTGCCGCTAGAATACTTCTTTGCATTTAAATCGTCCGGTTATTTCGATTGTACATCCAATTCTCAAATGAATTGGACAGACCAAGTGTTCTGAAAGGCATCAACGCTAGCTAAGATCACACCGCGTGACGCGTTTTCAAGTTGCAGTTTCGTTAGTTGGGTTTAAAAGACCAGTGGATAGCAATTTAAAGCTATTAAGTTTCTGGTCCTGAAATAAGCTGTCTTACTATCCCCTATGGATCAAACGCACTCTTAACCTTGCCAGCTGAGGGGAATCACGATGGCATATTTTCGCAATAAATTTATAAATGACAACGGGCCTGGAAGATTATCGCAATGATAGCAAGCCTCGTGCGCCAGCCAGCCACAGAACGTTAAACTATGTGAATAATTAACGCTAGGCTAATTGCTTAACTTAACAAGATGGCCTTTAGACATCTGATTATGCTAACGCAACAGTTACTTGAGTTCACTCCATGCAAGTTCCGCTGCCTCAATATAGGGTTGTACGTTATCTGTAGCGATCCACCTGTCCCTGCCTCTGGCAGCGAAAAATAAATAGAGCTGATCGCCAAATATTTCCCAGTGTGTTCCATCGGTTTTTAACAAACCCCGGCCTAAGCTGAGGGCGTTGGCACAGTGGCCGTTAAAAGCCGGCGAATACCTTTCCGGATCAGCGCGAAATTTATTGGCAGACTCTTCATTGAGAAAACGCCACTTGGCTCCTTTCCATTCAACGGTATAGGTCTTTTGCCCGGGAATAGCTTTTTCATGTGGCTCCGCTGGTAAACCGTGGTAGGCGACTGTGTCGTGACCACCAATTGCAACACCATCAGGTTCCGACTTCGCGACGGGCTCTGCCGCAAACAGAGGCGATGTTGCCAGTAAAATCACAAAGGCAAAAAAAGCAGTAACAGCTGCCCTGCCAACGCTAAGTCTATCTAACACTTGCCCGATTTGCGTGCCCGGGGCTACATTCACACTAAGGCTGAACAACTGTGACTTAAGAATGTGGCTCATCGATATCTCCTGATATTTTGAGGTAGAAGTCAACGCAATAGAACTATTTGCCACAGGAAATCGCCATCACGATGCGGCTGTCAATTCAATTCTACATCCACTCGTACTATAGAGCGAGAGACGCCTGGAAACTTTTCTTCACCAGCAAGGAGCTTGCGCGGCAGAACCTCTGCTACTGCGAACGCGCCCTGCCGGTGCGTTTTTATCGATCATTTTCGTTACGTATGAACAACTATGCGCCTCAAATGATCGTAAAAAAGCACTCGCCATGGCACGTTCTCGCTACGCAGACTTCTGCCGCGCAAGCTCCTCGCCCGGATTATTCATAGATACTGTGAATCTATTGAATGATCCAGGCTAGTGATCGCTTTAAGCCTGAAGCAGATGCAAACCAGATTTTATTCCGGCGCCTTCATTTCTGTGATGATGTTAATGGTGATAGGGCCAGTAGAAAAACCGCCAACACCAAATGCCATATGATCAATGTCGGTTGTTGCTTTGAAGGCAACCCACTCACCCTTGTAGGAGTCGAAAGCCTTGCCCAGCGGGTGTGGCCCCTGATGCGTATTTTCAACTTTCAAGATCACTTCATTGGTGACACCATGAATAGTCAGGTCGCCAGTCACATCCAGGGTGTTATCACCGGTCTTTGCAACAGCGGTACTTTTGAATGTCATTTCCGGGTAAGTCTCAACCTCAAGAAAGTCAGCGCTTTTAAGGTGCTTGTCCAGCGCCTCAAACCCGGTCGAAACACTAGTGGCATCGATAGTCATTTCCATTGTTGATTTTTCTACGTCATCGGCCAGCATTAGTGTGCCTGATGCTTTATCGAACTCGCCACTCTGAATTGACACGCCCGCGTGATCCCAGGAAAACTTAACTTCGGTGTGCCCTGGATCAGTCTTAAACATTGTGTCCGCGAACGCCGAGCCGCTGAACAACACCGCCGCACAAGCAGCCAGTTTGAATGATGTAGATATTTTAGTTCTACGCATTTTAAATTCCTTTGGTTATTTACCTGCACGGCACAAAAAGCAATGCGGTGAATTAGGGTACGTCAGGCGCAGTCTATTGATACTGCTTCCGACGGAAAGCATATGCCCATTGACGGCATACTCGATTATTGTGCAGCCGATCTGAACTTACGACAAGCTGATTAAAAAAAAATTCACTGTTCTCCCTCACGGGATATAACTGCGAGATATTGTCGCTACAATGACAATAAACCGCCACCAGCTACCAAGAAACAGGAATGATTTCAACAGCAAAAATGAAACTAGTTAAGCGTAAAAACGACACATCCCACAACAAAAACAACCTGAAGATCTGCTGTGAAGCGGCAGAGCCAGAGAAAAAATGCAAAGAAATAATGAGCCGATAATTGCCCCTGCACAGCCTGTTCGATTTTGGTCTTTTTCATTTGAAGACCCTGGCGGGAAATCTCCCATCCGCCCCCTTGTGTAAGAGTCAGAGCAGATCGCAAAACAATAGCGAATGAGCGACTTGTCGATTGACACGAGCGGAGCGTCCATATAACTCTAGGCAAATACTTTCATCACATTGGACCACCCATCGTGCTCGAATCAGAATCACCGGAAAATCTGGGACTGTCGGCAGATCGCTTGCAGCGGATAGACGGCTGGCTACAACACCAGGTCGACAGCGGGCGACTTGCAGGTGTCAGTGTTTTGATTGGCAGGCGCGGCAAAGTCGGCTATTTCCAGGCGGCAGGAATGGCCGATCGCGAGCAGCAACGAAAATTTGATCGCAACTCCATTGTGCGCATTTTCTCTATGACCAAACCAATCACCACCGTCGCTGCAATGATGCTATACGAACGGGGTCATTTTCAGCTTGACGACCCGATAGCCAGATTCCTGCCTGAGTTTGCAGATACCCCGGTCTGGTGTGGCAGTGATACAAACATTACCTCTACCGAACCACAGCAGAGCCCGATCACAGTCAAACAATTGATGAATCACACATCTGGCCTGACTTACGAATTTATGCGTTCAAGCCCGGTCGATGCGTTGTATCGGGAACGCGGCATTAATTTTCAGGGTACAGACGATAACCTTGCCGCGATGACGACAAAACTCGCAAAGGCTCCTCTCATGTGTCAGCCAGGTTCGCAGTGGAACTACAGCGTCTCGACTGATGTACTCGGCCGACTGGTTGAAGTATGGTCGGGACAAAGCCTGCGTGAGTTTTTTATCGAAGAAATTCTGCAACCACTGGGAATGCACGATACAGATTTCAGCGTATCGACTGACAATGCCCATCGATTTAGCGCCATGTACGCACCGAATGGTGGTGGTGGCCTGGGTAACGTGGGCCGTACCGATACTGCAAAACATCTGACTGCCAAACCACCAATGCCGCTGGAGTTACTGGAATCATCAGATCACCACAGCCGTTACACTCAGCCAACCCCCTTGTATTCCGGTGGTGGTGGCCTTACAGGTAGCATCGACGATTACTCACGCTTTTGCCAGATGATTCTAAACGGCGGTGAACTCGACGGCGTGCGATTACTCAGCCCCCTGACTGTTGAGTACATGTGCACCAACCACTTACCCGAAAACCGGGATATGGCTGCTATGGGCCAACCCGTCTGGAGCGAGACCAACTACGATGGCATAGGATTTGGCCTCGGCTTTGCCGTGGTGCTTGATCCCGTGAAAGCGCACATACTGACATCAACTGGTGAATGTCACTGGGGCGGCGCGGCCAGTACTTTCTTCTGGACTGATAAAAAGCAGGAACTCTTCACCGTGCTGTTTACACAGCTCATGCCTTCATCAACTTATCCGTTGCGTCGAGAACTGCGCTCTCTGGTTTATCAATCTATCGTAAACTAACGCCTAAACGACTGGGCTGTTGATATGTTTGGGTCAGTTTATATGAATATCGATGAGGTCGAAGGACTCACCAATTTTACCGAAGGCAACAGTATTACAAGCGTGCTACTGGTTAGTGCTCATCCAGAAACAAGCGCTACTGCGAACCACTGAATGCACGAGATCTTTCACCGACTCCATGTAGTTATTTTGAATGACTAAACGCCCACATGTAACGGGTAAAATCTCACGCATCTCAGTGATTCTCGCTACGCCCCTGTTTATGGATGAGCACTAGGAGCCTGCGCGGCAGAACCTCTGCTACTGCGAACGCGCCCTGGCGGTGCGTTTTTATCGATCATTTTCGTTACGTATGAACAACTATGCGCCTCAAATGATCGTAAAAACGCCCTCGCCATGGCACGTTCTCGCTACGCAGACTTCTACCGCGCAGGCTCCTAGCCTGGATTATTCATGAGCCTAATTTTAGTCAGCAACGTCCAGAGGAAATGTAGCTAAACAGGTCGGTCAATCGTCTGAGAAACGTGGCCCGCCACGTGCCGAGGAGGATGGGCCGAGATGTGACGCCAGATTTTCTTCTGGCGTCGAATAGACACACTGCTATTTTGAAAAAGGTGCCCAAAAAGTGGTTAGGAACTGCATAGGTAGCATTTCGCTAATATTTACTTGTCGCCTTATAAATAATCCAGGTTAGATAATAGTGGCGATAATACGCTTAACGATGCCACGGAAAAATCAGGTGTGAAAATTTTGTATAGCAACTTTTCTCTTGTATTCATTGATATTGATCGCAACAACATTCTTGATCTGCTTACTGTTTAAAACACCGGCCGTGTTCTAACTGATCGTAACCGTGGTGATTCATCGCTCATGAATATTGCAACCCCGGTATGGAAGGGAGTTGGCTATCCTATAGGCGTGGTAGTCGGAAACTATAATAACAATGGTCGTACTGATTTTTTTCAGTAGCGTTGGCTATAGCCCGTCAGGTTCTATCACGCTAGCCCGCATTATTCATGAGAATTCGGCATCCAGAGTCAATAGCGTGTCACATCTCACCCGCCCTCCCCCTCTTTAATGATAAAATACCTTCGAGTATTCCAGAACGGATCGACGTAAAATTATCAGAACCGTTGACGGTTTCAATGGTCTGAGACAAAGTTTCCCCTCACCTGAGAGCAAAATAATCTCCATGAAAATTATCAATATCGCCCTGGTGATAATCTCATTGATTTTCAGCTCACTCCCCACAGCCGCTGACACACCACGATTATTGAGCGCATCAGGCAATTCACAACTGCAACTGGCGCTGGAAGCCCTTATCGATGAACAGGGACTCACTGCTGCAGTGAAGAAGCAACAACTGGCGGTAGTTCTGGTGCAGGTCTCCGACCCGGCAACCCCCCTTCTTGCAGAACTCAATGGTCACACCATGCTGTACGCAGCAAGCTTGCCTAAAATCGCAATACTGCTGGGGGCGGCTGTAGCCATTGAAGAAGGCCGATTAGTCCTGGACGATGAACTACAAACCGACCTCGATAACATGATTCGTCATTCATGCAACGCCTGTGCAACCAAAGTGCTCGAAATGGTCGGGCGAGAAGAACTACTGGCCATACTGCAATCGCCTCAATACAATTTCTACGACAAGAACGATAACGGTGGCCTCTGGGTAGGTAAAGACTACGGCCCACACAAAGCACATAAACGCGACCCCTTGTCAGGTCTGTCGCATGGTGCAACAGCATTTCAGGCGGCGCGCTTCTACTACTTGTTACATACCGGCACTCTGGTCAACGCAAAGCAATCTGCGATGATGCTGGATGTACTTTCCCGACCAGGTATTTCACACAAATTTGTTAAAGGTCTGGCGGCCTTCCCGGACATTGAAATTTTCCGTAAATCCGGCACCTGGAGAACCTACCACGCAGACAGCGCACTGGTGCGTAGCGGCGATAGCGCCTACATCATGGTAGCTCTCGCGAACCATCCAAAAGGCGCCCGCTGGCTTGAACAATTGGCAGCACCACTGCATGAGCTGGCGATTTCAACCGGCACTGAATGATCTATAAGATTAAGCTTAACGCGTCAGCCATAGCACCTGTATTTACATTCACCTGGCCGTAATCTCCTGGTCGAGCTTGTTATCCTTCATGATCCACGACGACAAACCCTCGAGCCGGTGGACGGCCCACCACGCGA
>CAZNOB010000029.1:0-17213 GCA_964574535.1 uncultured Granulosicoccaceae bacterium
CTCACGCACCTCAGTGATTCTCGCTACGCACCTGTTTCTGGATGAGCACTAACTAGTTGAATTTTCTCCGCCGGAGTCTTCATTTGTTGAAAAAAAAGAAAACGAAGCAAAAAGTGTATTGCAGTAAAGCAGCCCTTCGGATGCCTGCGGTATTTGAGAGTGATCGTGGAAGAGAATCGCGTAAATAGCTAAGCATACCTGACAACAGCACACTTGCACTAACCATTGTACCCAACCACTTCTACGATCACTGTCAAAACTGATTGCATGCAGGTAAATCAATAGTGAAAGAGCAGATGCAAGCGCTTTGCGTTTTTCATCTGTCTATCGCGCTTCAGATTGTGCTGGCAACGAATGGCCGATGTATGCCAGCCCTTTGTTGTGGTGAGTGGTTCCTGAATCGCAAACCGCGCACAGTAGTGTGCGCGGGACGGCGGAGATTTAGTTAATTTTTGAGAGTTCCTTGTTGAGTTTTTTTACAGCGGCGCTTGCACTTATTTCATCATCAATAAACTGCCTGACCACACGGTTAAATACCTGGCTATTGATGATTTTCGAAGCCAGTGACAACTGACGTTCGCTGGCGCCCCAACGATTTGCTTTTTCAAGGCCGCCAACAATGTTGTCGATGGTTTCAGCCGGATAGATTTCACCTAATGGTGCTTTTCGGTCAACACCCACTGGAAGCTCCGTCCAGCCATCTACAAATTTAGTGGGTTCGTCAGTGGTACCGCGGCGAACCGGAAACTTTCCTTCGGGTGCAATTGACAAGGTGGCCATATAACCTTCGTTCATGCTGTATTCCACGAACGCTTCAGCAACTTCAGTATTGGCGTCCGAGGTGACACCGAAATATCTTATATCGGCCCAACCTGCACCCTCGGGATTTGAAGGGCCGGAGAATTTGGTGATGAAGTCAGTTTTCTTTGCCAGTACTCTGGAGGTTGGATTGGCGTTAATCGTCGGTGGTGCGGAGTCACGCAGACCGGCCAGTTCGTCAAGGATGAACGGAGACCATATGATCATGGCTGCTTTACCGGCAAAGTAGAGCTCTCGAGATTGCTTCCAGTACAACTCACCTGCCGGTGAGGCCTGCGAAATCAGTCGATAGAATTCCAGCGCTTCGATGGTTGCTTTTTCATCCAGTTCAGCAAGACCGTCTGCATTCACCGGTGTCACACCGTTGGCCAGCAAAACATGCTCAAGGACCTGGCTCATGAAATTTTCATCAACTTTGGTGGCAGCAACAAAACCGTATAACTCTGGCGGTCTTGCCAGTCGCCGTACTGCATTCATGATGTTTTCGTAGCTGGTTGGTGGTTCAAGACCCAGTGCATCAAACAGATCTTTACGATACACAATCATTTGTGTCCAGCCATCAACTGGCACTGCCGCAGTCAAGCCGTCAAATTGAGCCATATCAATCGCACCGGGTGCAAAGGTATCAACGCCGAGTGCGTCGACGATATCGCTGTTAGTCTCGACATCCAGAATACCGGCTTCAGACCAGGGCAGTACATATTGCAGCGGATGGTAGATAACGTCAGGCAAATCACTGGCGGCAAAAGCAGCCGTAGCGCGTGTGCCAAGATCCTTTTCGGTCACCGGAATCACCTCAACAGAGTGGCCGGTTTTAGTTTTGAAATCTTCAGCCATTTGTTGCTGTTTGGCCAGACGTGCCGGTTGTTCTTCGGTGGTCCAGAATCGAATGGTGTCGGCACTGGCGGTGGCCATTAGTGCCGCTGACACCAGCGTTGTGAGTGCAATTTTCTTTAGTGTGATCAATTGAATTCCTCGTTGGCGATGGATCTTTACAATGGCTTTGCAACAACAGGTCTCAGTCATCTGCAGCAACCGCTCATACGAAGAATGTTATAACGAACCGCCTGAACGAACAACAACTGCCTCGGGCGCACTCTGATTCACACTTAAGCAGATGCTGCCCGCCGGCCGCGTGCAGCGTTGAATTGCAGTTATGCGGTACTGATCTTGCTGAATTTGCTGAATGAAAACCTTACAGGCAGATGTTTCAATGATCGGGATTACCTCTGGCAGCCCTATAAAAGCTCTGATTTTCGGTGGATTGATGACCTTGTTGGCGGGCTGTGGCGGGTCAGGCGGAACCTCGCTGGAGCCGGATTCAGCCCCGTTGCTGGCGGATGAATCCGTTGACAATACTGTTGTCCGGATCGTCACTACTTCAGGTGATATTACGGTTGAACTAAACGACCCCGAGGCTCCGCTGACTGTTGAAAATTTCCTGAACTACGTTGATAGTGGCCACTACGACAATACGATTTTTCATCGGGTCATCGAAGACTTCATGATTCAGGGTGGCGGCTATACAGAAGACTACGTGCTAAAATCGACCAATGATCCGGTGGCAAATGAGGCTGATAACGGTCTGTTGAACGTTCCATACACAATTGCCATGGCGCGAACTACCGATCCGCAATCTGCGAGAGCTCAGTTCTTTATCAATGTTGTTGATAACCCGTTTCTGGATTATCGAGAGCCGACAATATCTGGTTGGGGATATACGGTATTCGGAAGGGTTACTTCCGGAACCTCGGTAGTGGATCAGATTGTTTCATCCAGTACCGGGGCTGGTGGTCCTTTTAGTGAAAATGTACCGGTACAGCCTATCGTTATTAAAGAAATTTCGCGAATTGGCAGTGATAGAAACCGTTTGCCAGCGCAGGAATAACAGCTAAACAATATGCTGGATAATCCTTCACACATTTACCACGTCGCCACAATTGAAGGTATCAGGGAAGCTAAAAGTAGTGGTAACTATCTTTGTGATTCATTGAAGGAAGAGGGTTTTATACACTGTTGTAAACAGGAACAATTGAAAGGAGTTCTGGAGCGTTATTATCAGGGCGTCAGCAATTTGCAATTGCTGGAAATTGCGTCGGATAGACTCGATGCAAAACTGGTTTACGAAAATACCACGGGCGGGGAAGAGTTGTTTCCGCACATTTACGGCCCGATCAATATGACGTCTGTAATTGCCATTACAGAGCTTTAAGCGTGCAGCCACTCTCTATCATTAGAGGGTTGGATTTTTCAGAGCCCTAACCGGAAGCTCTGCATGGCAGAATGTCTGCGAATACGCCGCGACAGTGCGCCGTATTCAGGTTTGGCAAGAATTCTAGCTGGCGGCCGCCTGGCTAGCCAGCTACTGTGTCTGTTGTTGACACGGTGAATACTTCATCCAGTACTGCTTGCAGCGCGTCCACAGTGTGATCGATATTTTGCAGTTTATCGAGCCCGAACAGTCCCAGTCTGAAGGTTGAGTAGTTGTCTCCTTCGTCACACATTAATGGCACTCCCGCTGCGATCTGTGCACCGTGCGCTGCGAACGACTGCCCGTTCTGTATTGTGGGTTCGCTGGTATAGCTGACCACGACGCCAGGCGCCTGAAAACCAGTTGCCGCCACGCTGATCAACCCTTTGTTGGCCAGAGCGGCACGTACCAGATCGCCCAGCTTTTGCTGACGTTCTTTCGCTTTTTGAAACCCGAAAGCGTGTGTCTCAAGCATGACATCTCTAAACACCCGCAAAGATTCGGTCGGCATGGTGGCATGGTAGGCATGCGCGCCGGATTCGTAGGTTTCCATGATCTGTAACCACTTTTTCAGATCGGCGGAAAAGCTGTCGCTCTCTGTTTGTTCGATTGCACCTCTCGCGTGTTCACTCATCATTACCAGTCCGGCACACGGCGGGCCACTCCAGCCTTTTTGAGGTGCGCTGATTAAAAGGTCTACGCCGGTTTTTTGCATATCCACCCAGATGGTGCCCGAGGCAATGCAATCGAGCACCATGAGACCGCCGACGGAATGAACCGCATCGGCTAGGGCACTGATGTAGTCATCGGGCAGTATCATTCCGGCAGAAGTTTCCACGTGCGGGGCAAATACCAGTGCAGGTTTCTCACGTATGATGGTGGCGACTGCCTCATCAATAGGGACCGGGGCAAAAGGTTCAGTGCTGCCGGGTTTTTCGCGGCGTGCTTTAAGCACAATCGTTTCCGCTGGGATATTGCCCATCTCGAAGATTTGTGACCAGCGATAACTGAACCAGCCGTTGCGAATCACCAGACATTTTTTATCGCGCGCAAATTGTCGTGCGACTGCCTCCATACCGAATGTACCGCTACCTGGAACGATGACAGCCCTGTGGGCGTTGTAGGCATCTTTAAGCATAGCGGAGATGTCTTTCATCACTGACTGAAATGATTTCGACATGTGATTTAAAGATCGGTCGGTGTAAACCACCGAGTACTCCCGCAGACCATCCGGGTCGACGTTGTCGTAAAGGGCTCGCATCAGGTTCTCCTAGAAAGAGGGGGTATTCCTGCGTAGTGGCAGGTAGATCAGGTTTATCAGGGTATCAGGATATAGCCCTGGCAGGCAGCATCGATGGTGCGTCTGGAATTGCCGGGGTGCCGTGATCGAATTCCTGCAGTGTGGTTTCAAGCGCAGACACACCGCGAGGTACGTCAACACTTGCGCCGAGGGTTGATAAGGTGGCGCCCAGCGCATGCAGTGTTCGAAAAATATTGTGCGCTCTGCTTTGCTCTCCCATTTGACCGATTCTGACGATATTCGCACCAAAAGATCCAGAGATTTCCACCCGATAGGTTGACGACATAGTGTGCAGTAAACCAGCGGCTTCTATATTCTTCGGTACTTCAATACCGACCACAGAATTTAGCCGGTGCTCGGGTTTGATGAACAGGTTGAGTCCCATTGCTTCAATCCCTTTCTGCAGCGCTGTGGAAGATCGCAGGTGTCGTTTGAACCGCACGGGCAAAGTTTCGCTGCAGATTAGTCGCAGTGCTTCATGAATGGCAAGTACACCTGACACTGGCGCGGTGTAGTGATAAGACTGTTTGTACCAGAACTGATCAGCCAGTTTGGCATCAAGGCACCAGTGACGCATCGGCGCTTTGCGGGTTTGTATTGTGTGCCATGCGTGTTCAGAAAACGCTACAAGCGATACACCGGGTATCGAACTCAAGCCTTTTTGACCGCCGGTAATTACCGCGTCGATCCCCCATTCATCCATATTCAGGGGCATTGTGCTCAGGGTGCAGACTGCATCAACAATGACCAGGCAATTGTGAGCGCGCGCGATTTTACAGATCTCGGTCAGGCTGTGATTACAAACTGTGTTTGAGGTCTCTCCCTGCACAACAGTGATAACTTTTGGCTTATGGATGCTCAGCTGACGCTGAAAGGCTTCGACCGTGATCGACGAACCGGGTTCTGCGTTTAAGCGAATTACGGTTCCCTGCGCGCGTTCGGCGAGTTCTGCCAGACGATTGCTAAAAAAACCGTTACAAAGACTCAGGCAGCGGTCCCCGGGTTCCACCAGGTTCGCCACCGCCATCTCCATCGCTGCAGAACCAGGGCCCGCAACTCCCAGAATACGTGCGGAGTCAGTTTGGAATACATACGATGCCATCGATTTTACCTGATCGATAATCTGCGCCATCGTGTCACCCAAATGGTTGATCACTATTGAGTTTGCGGTGGCCACTCTGGCGGGGATTGGTACCGGCCCGGCTCCCATCATTAATAAGGGCTCTTCCGGCAGGATATTATCCAGCGGTAAAATTGAATTTGGTGGAGATATATGCACGTGGGTAAAGTCGGGTAGAAAAGTTCTGGAAGCGAAGCTGAATAGCGTTGATGCGAACAAACCTTACCACAGCCGCACGCCGGAAAATACCGCTGCATCAAAATTATTAGAGGCGCTGTATTTGGTGACCTGGTTGCTATTTTTTCCGCTACATTTGGCCCGGCGCTTGTGCGTATCGGGTTTGCTGAAAAAGCCTTGTGAAACGTTCACTGGTGCGGCCGGTGTATATCCATAGCTGAGGCAATAAACCTGAACGGCTGATTCATAGGAGGATCCTGTGACCGATTTAATGGCATTATAGCGTGATGCTTCACGGCTATTAACTGACCGGTCCTACACTTTTTGACTATGGTTGTTGATTACCCATAAATTATCCAGGCTCTGGATCTACTCTGTCGGAGGTACGGCAATGCAAAAACGAACTATCGGATCACTTGACGTTTCAGCCATTGGATTGGGTTGTATGAATATGTCGTCCGGATATGGCCCGGCGGATGATACAGAATCCACCCGCTTGTTGAATGAAGCGATTGATGTTGGCTACACATTTTTCGATACTGCCGAAATGTATGGTTTTGGACATAACGAAACGCTGATAGGCGATGCGATATCCAGTCGTCGTAACGAGTATGTGCTGGCAACAAAATGTGGCTTGTCAAAAAAGGGCATCAATGGTGACCCTGACGGAATTATTCGAAGCTGTGAAGACAGTTTAACCCGGCTTAAAACCGATGTTATCGATCTGTACTATTTGCACCGGGTAGATCCTAATGTTCCCATTGAAGACAGTACAGGGGCTTTATCCAGGTTGGTGGAGCAGGGTAAGGTTCGCGAAATCGGTCTGTCAGAGGTTTGTTGCGAAAACCTGCGCCGCGCGCATGCGGTTCATCCGATCGCAGCACTGCAATCTGAATACTCGTTGTGGTCCAGAACGCCCGAGCGCGGAATACTTAATCTATGTGACGAACTGAATATCACTATGGTGCCGTTCTCGCCATTGGCGAGAGCATTTTTGACAGGGAAGGCCAGCGACATTACGCACTTGCCGGACAATGATTTGCGCTGCACCATTGCAAGACCCAGATTTGAACCTGAGGCGTTTAAGAAAAACAGTGAATTACTCGGACCGTTTGCAGAGATAGCTGAACAGAATAACTGCACGATGGCGCAGCTTGCACTCGCATGGTTACTGCATCGGAAAAATGATGTGCCTATTCCCGGTACCAAGCATGTTGAATTCATGAGGGAGAATGCGGGTGCTGCAGATGTAGTGCTTGATGCTCAAACCGTGGTGGCGCTTAATGAATTAATTAATGAATCAACTGTGATCGGCAATCGCTATGAAGACAAGCGGATGGCAGAGGCAGATGCTGAACGGGATTAAATTGTTTTGAAGGACCTGATTGAACAATACGGCTATAACGGAGTGTTGTGCCTTGATGGTGGTATGGGGCAGGAACTGCGTCGTCGCAGTCCCAATGAACCAACCGGTTTGTGGTCAGCTCAGGCGTTACTGGATGTACCGGAGCTGGTACGCGAAATTCATGAAGACTACATACGAGCTGGTGCCAGAGTAATCACTACAAACTCGTATGCCACAGTTCGCAGTCGACTAATGGCGGCTGGCTTCGATGATGTATTTGAAAAACTGATCACGCTCTCGGGGCAGATTGCCACAGAGTCACGTGACGCGCTGGGTGAAGAGGTATTAATTGCCGGTTCATTGCCTCCGTTGAATGGCAGTTACCGACCTGACCGTGTGCTGGACAGTGCCGAGCTTGAGCCCGTGTATCGCGAACACGCAGAACTGTTGGCACCCTATGTTGATGTCTTTATTTGCGAGACCATGTCCACCATTGAGGAAGCACGGGTGGCCGCTACCGCAGCTGCGCAAATAGGAAAACCTGTTTGGGTGGCGTGGACACTAAAGGATGAGGGCTTGCCGAAGCTACGCAGTGGTGAGTCTTTAACCGAGGCATTTGCAGCGTTGAGTCAGGTTGAGGTTACTGCAGTACTTGCCAACTGTTGTTCACCGGAAAGCATCACTCGCGCTATACCTGAGTTGCAATCGATGCATGTGCCTCTATTTGGTGGTTATGCTAACGGATTCGGAGATATCCCTGCTGACTGGACAGTGCAGTCTCAGGGTGTCAATGCTCTGGGGCAGCGTGACAACAATGGCCCGACTGACTACGCCAAACATGTGTTGCAATGGACTGATGCCGGTGCCAATCTGGTGGGAGGTTGTTGCGAAATTACACCGGCCCATATTGCACGGCTCACTGACTTACTGACTGCTTAAGCTGGATTATCCATACTCAGTTTTATTGTGTCTGATCAAGGCTTGCAAGTTCTGCCAGTGTCACCGGTTTTATCGGAGATCTTATCCGGTAAGCGCCGACTTCATCGTGACTCATCTGGTTTTCTGCAGCCAGTATTTCGGTAACTGTTAGACCACAGTACCTTCCCTGACACGGCCCCATCCCACAGCGACTGAAGGCTTTTGTTTGATTTGGCCCTGAGCAACCCAGTCTCGCGCAGGATCTGATCTCACCGGCGGTGACTTCTTCGCACCGACAGACAATGGTGTTGTTTTCAGGTTTGAGTGCAATGGAAGGTGGTTCATACAGAGTATCTAAAAACTCACGCAGTTTTTTAAATGTGGCGATCTTGCGTTTGAGCGGAGCTGCCAATGTATCCCTTGTGCGTGAATCGATCGCGCCGAGTGCATACACTGCACCAAGCGCTACCAGAATGCCCTGCTGTTCAGCGACTTCTGCGCCACTGATTCCGCTTCCATCACCCGCTATTCTAATGTTGTCTGAGGAAGACACGCCCCATTCATCTGTTACCGGATGAAAGCAATGCTGGTTTTGGTGCCATTGATGTTTAAGTCGAAGAGAGCGGCTGAGTTGCGTGTTGGGAATGACGCCCTGATGCAATAGTACGTTATCGGTTTTTATGTGCTGCGTTTTGCTTTTGCTTTTAAACTGAATTAAATCGGCACATGTGTCGCCACTGATTTCAATTTCACTTGCACCCTTATAATATGGAACGCCAGCCCGAGTTATTTGCCGCAGGTACGATAATCCTTTTAAGATGTTTGATGCTTGCGAAAATGGAAAGTATCTGGCTGCATTCAGGTGATGGTTTGTAGTTACCGTGTCGATGACGGCAGCCGGGGCAGAGCCTGCATTGATTAATTGAGATGCCATTGTGTAAAGTAACGGTCCCGTACCAACCAGGACGGCCTGGTCGATAATCAATTGACTGCTTTTGAGTAATATCTGTGCAGCACCGATGGTCATCACACCGGGTAAAGTCCAGCCAGGCAACGGGTAGGGGCGTTCTAATGCACCTGTGGCAATAATAATCTGCTTTGCGTTGATTCTGTTTGCAGATTGCTGCTGACTGTAGGTAACTGTTCCCTGACTATCAATTGCCCACACGGTCGCATTGTAAATCTGTTGCACGGCAGACTGGCTGAGTGCTGTCACCAGTGTTTCGCCATAACGGTAATCGTCGCCGAGTACCAACTTCATCTCTTCGCTGCAATGTGCCACTGCGCGATAAATTTGCCCGCCAGGTGTGGCTTGTTCATCAAGCAATGTCACGCTGGCACCGTGTGATTCTGCGGTTAGCGCCGCGGCCATACCAGCCGGTCCGCCGCCAATCACAATTACATCACAGTCAGTCATTGTTCTTTGCGGTCTGCTAAAGCCTTATCTGCAGTCCTGACGCGTTCTATCACCATACCCGGCTGTACGGTTAGCATACATGCCTGTACGGTTTTGCCTTCATGTCGTACCAGACACTCATAACACGCGCCCATCAGGCAAAATGGTCCGCGAGGTGAAAGGCTAACGTGTGAGTGCCGTATAGTAGACTTACCGCTGCACAATAGTGCAGCTGCAACCGTATCCCCTTCGTTGGCTGTAATGCTGCATCCGTCAAACGTAAATTGAAGTGCATTATTGTGGGTGAGTCGTTTATACATCAAAGCGCTCTTCCGAAAAGTCACCGAG
Source organism: uncultured Granulosicoccaceae bacterium (assembly GCA_964574535.1). Lineage (GTDB taxonomy): Bacteria > Pseudomonadota > Gammaproteobacteria > Granulosicoccales > Granulosicoccaceae. The sequence goes on from CAZNOB010000029.1 coordinate 9,675, forward strand.
GTTGAAGTCGCCCGGAACACCCGGGTTTTCGGTGTCATCGCACAGCCACTCCGGTAATAGTTGCGCATGTACGGCAGCCAGGGTAATGCCACTATGACAGGTGGCGAAGTAGGCCCCGGGATAGGTCAGTGATTGCTGATAAACGGGAAAGCCATCAGGGGACATAATTCGCAATGCCCCCCAACTTCTAACGATAGTGGCGTTCGCCAAAATCGGGTATTGGTCGATCGCATTATTGGCAAGTTGGGCTGTGGTTACTATAGTTTCCCGATCATCTTCACCAACTTCCTCTGCAGAAGCACCAATTTGAATACCGCCTTCATTGACCTGACGAATTTCATCGGAGGGTCGGTTTATAATCGGTGGCATTTTCTCAGTGATCAGCACCTGCCCGCGTTGTGCTCTGACCGGTACTTTAAAACCAAGTTGTTGTCCCAGTTTTTTAGTGCCTAATCCGGCGGCCAGGACGACTTTACCGCACTGGTGCACCTGCGCTGTATCAGCGGTGAGCGCAAAGCCCGAAGCATTTGCGTCGATATTATTAATACGCGCGCGGTTGTAAACGTTGCCACCCTTGCGTCGAACGGCCATTGCCAGAGTACGAAGCAAGATCAGTGAGTTAACATGTCCGTCTTCGTGATGCATCACAGCGCCGGCGACTCGTGGGCCAATATTGGGTTCTTCTTTTTTAATAGCGTTATGACCCAAAACTTCAAACGGGTAGTCGCCATTGAGATCGCTTTTTAATTTCTCACACAAAGCCACTTTTGCCGCGAGTGAGGCTTCATCAAGGAATATACTGTAGCCACCACGCTGTTGCAGTTTTAGATCGGTGCCGCATTCATCTGCAAGCGTACTGGCAAAATTTTTCCAACGACGAGCGGACTCGCGTGTCCATCGTGCATAGGCAGGCATTTTTGCGCCTTTGCCCTGCACCCATATTAATCCAAAGTTGCCACGTGACGCGCGTATTGCATCGTCGCCTTCGTCGAACAGGCTGACGGTTTTGCCTTTTTGTAGTAAGCCGTAGGCAATCGATAAGCCGACAATTCCGCCTCCGACAATAGCGAATTCTGATTCAGTGGTGGTCAATGTGACTGGTGGCAATAGTGCATTTATAGCAGGGCCCGACACTTTTCTGCCAGAAGCTCAAGTGATTCGCGTTGTGATGCTGTGGGGTTCAAACTTAAGCCACGTCTTACCAGTTGCAGGGCCTGCCCGGGACGGTTCATCGCCAGGTGGCTCTGCGCCAGTGCCTGAAAGGTCAGTGGATCTTGCGGGGAAATTCTAATAGCACGTTCCAGTAATCCGATGGCCCTTGCATGGTTGCCTGTTTCAGCAGCGCTGCTGGCCTGATCTCGTAAGGCGAGAGCGGCGGGCAGGCTTCGAGCCTGGTCGGCGGGTGGTGCTATGGTGGTTGGACGAATGATTTGTGGTTCCGGCGGTGCCGGCTGCCTACTGCTTGTCGCTGGAGCATCCGGAACAATGACAGGTGCAGGGTCTGTGGGTATCGGGGTTCTGGAGGTCGATGAATATTTGGTGCCACATGCCGATAGTAAAATGGTGAACACAACTACCAGGGATAGCGAAGCACTTCGGATCCCGGTGTCATTAAATGAAAAGTTCAGGGCAGTCATTAAGAAAGTATGTTCCAGGTCATTGACGAGCGATGAATATAATACTTCTATTTAAACAATTTCTTAATCAAAGAGCCCAAACCGCCTGAATCTTCTGCTGGCGTGGATTCAAACGAGGTACCCTCGTCTGGTTGATAAACTGCTTTTGCGGGATCCAGTGATATTTCATTAGCGAGGTTGAGCTCATCTGCGGCTGCGTTTGCCGTCGCTGTATTACCCGGTATGCTTCGTTGTCCGATAAGATTATCTCCCCAGCCAAAAGATCCGTGGTTTTCCACATCAACACGGAGTGTTGGCCAATGAACAATACCTTCTTGCCCGTTCGGGTCAGACCACCAGATTTCATTGCCTATATGCAAACCCGACAGGACCATATTTTTATCGGGCCAGCGAGGGGCGGCGTATCCGCGCGGATCAGCCTTGGCCATCATTTGTTTTGCTTCGGCACTGCTTTCAAGTAAAGGCTTTAAGCCATTCTGCGCCCAGTCCATTACGTTATTAATTGATAAGCTGGTGATAGGGCCAGTCACGGGGATGAGTGCTATATAACGAAAGTAGTTTCCTCCGCCGGTTTCTATTTTCAAGATGACATGAAACGACTGTCCGGCGATCTCAGTGACACCAATGACTTTGCCTCCTGCCCATGCCCCATCCGGCCTGCCTGAGTTGCCATTGGTCTGATCGGGCATTTGAAACCAGACATTGATGTTATAGGCTTTGGTGCGATTGCTGTTAATTGCATTGATATCACCCAGCAGAGAATCATGTGGTGCAGTTTGCGGGTTGTCGATATCGTGCAGGTACATATCGAGAAATGTATTGACCGTGGGGTTGCCGGAGTAGCGTGTCTCTACAGATAAATCGGTTTGCGGCAAATCACGGAGCTTGCACGGAAACCCGGTTTGTAGTTGGGCCGGTTTCATGTCAAAAATCGGGGTTTGCATCCCATCGCCTTTCATCCGGAATTCACCGTCCAGACCGGGCAGGGGCTTTATATTACCGGTGGTTTCCCAGCGACCACCCATTGTTCCTAATACTGCACACGGAAAAGCCTTCACACGATATTGATCGCTGTTCACACAACGAAATTTCATCATGGTGCTGGTTTTATCGAGGTGCCATTCAATGTAGCTATCCAGTGGTATCTCGTAGGAGTAGCCATAGGCGTTGGTTAAAAAAAGCAATCCATCGACTTCGCGCTTGGCAAATGCACCTGAAGGCGCTGTCTCGCTTTGGCGAGGCTCGCCGCGCAGAAATACCTGAGCACGTTTCACTGCGGTGATTCCTTTGTTGGCTGTCTGAAGTATTGGAGTAGCAAATGCCTTGTTGATCGGCCCTGATGCAACTACTGCCAGAGCAGCCTTGAGTGTATAGCGTCTGTTCATAAAACCACCGGGGGAAGAGGGCGTGTAACGGTTAGAGCTTCAATTGTCGAGCCGGGTTCGCCAATTCAATGGATTAGTAATAAGGTGGGTGGCCGCTTGCTGCAAGACAGCGGCCGGCCATAGTCACCACTGAATTTTTTGCCAATTGCCGTTTTCTCGGTCGGTTGCCAGTGTTACGCCGTTCCACTTGCCTGCTGAGTAATAGCTGCCATCTCCACGCTGGTTGAACATGGAAACGCTTAGCCGTGCTGTGGCAGAGTCTGTGTTGGTGTTGATATCGTCGATGGTCACATCCAGTCTGTCATAGCGCTGGAACATTTTCCGCAGGAACTCGGTTCGCTCTTCAGGCAGTTCATTGCTCACATCAAGTACGCGGCGCAGATTTTTCGCTTCAATTGCGGTTCTAAGCTGATTAAGGTGCTGTGCGGTTGAATCGTTACCTTCAATGAAGCTGCGTCTGGGGGCAGATGGCAGTGTAGTGGGTGTGTCGTTCAGGGCAATCTTCTGCTCAGTTTCTGAATTGGTCACAGGCTCCGGTTCTGCAGTCACTGCGGGTGCAATAGCAGTGGCGGTGGGCAAAGGGCTTGTCACATTGATTGATGGAAGCGCTAAAATTTCATTATTTTCGGTAGTGGGTTCCGGTATCAATGGTTGATCCGATCCGGTTGCCGGTAACTCTATCTCGGTAGTTGTTTCTGACGATTGCACTTCGATAATCGGTGTGACAACAGCCGGTGTGACAATAGCAGTATCTGTGGCAGTTGGCTCGTTGATGGTCTGTGTGGAATCTGCTTGAGTGGCTGGTGTTTCGGTTTGGATTACAGTGTTGTTCAGGCCTGCACTGATTTGGCTTTGCAGCTGATCGGATAGCTCGGCATCTGCCAGATATTTATCTGTTTCATCAAACACGGTTTGAGCTTCGGCAAATCTTTGTTCAGCAATCAAACGCTCGATCTCGGCGACCTTACTGTTCACCAATGGTGACGGGTTGGAATCAATAGCAATCGAGGTATTGTTATCGGCGGAGACCTCTTTGTTGACATCGTTCGAATCAGCAGGTAAGCCCTCTATTTGCAGGCCTGCATCGCTAGCGCGGGTGAGTATAAGATTAGCTTGCGACAGGTCATCGGCCTCGATCCTTTCAATAATTTGAAGTTTGACTGCATCCTGTATTTCAGAGATGCCGATTTGTGCATCAATGTTAGCGGGATCGCTGGAAAGGATGAGCTGGTAGTAGTCAAGTGCGGACTGTCCTGCAGGAAATATGAAGGCTTCTTCATTCATTTGCAGCTTGGCTTTCTCCAGTGCCGCAACAATCGTGAGTTCGGGGACCTCAGCCTTCTTAAAGTTAAGTAGGTCGGGGTTATTCACATAGAGCAGTGAGCCGGCAACAACTGCCATCAGGCCAGTAGCTGGTAATAGCCATCGCCATTTTGATGGAGGGGCAGGTGGTTCGTAGTCCCAGTCTGTCTCATCGAACTCAATTTCATTGCGCACGGGTGGTGGCCGCATGGCGCGGTTTTCCTGCGGCGGTCGCTGAAGCTGCTCTGCAGGGTCGCTTTGCAGCGGACGCGGGTAGGGTACTGGTCTTTCATTCCTGTCGATTTTAGGGTTTTGCAGGTTTTCGGGCTGGCTGGCGCTGCTGACACGATAGGGTCGAGGGTAATCGCGTTCATCGCCGGAGTCCGCGGCCGTCGGTGGGTTGCGCTTTACGATGTCGCGGCGCAGTACATTCCTTAGTTCCTGAGTGTGTGTGGTTTGTCCGGGATTGGCTGCGATATTGTTTATTGTGTCGTTTAGAGTGAGATTGTCTTTCGATTCCTGGTCGTCACGATCCTTGTATTGAACTGTTGGTTCTTCAATTTCAGCTCTGCCCGAATTTTCAGCAATCGGGTTATTGGCAAATGCGCTGCGGGGTGGATTGGGCTGTGCTACAGGGGCTTGGCGATCGATCGATCGAATTGGAGCGACCGTGTCACCCTGTTCAGATAAATCATGATGCTCATGATGTTGATCGTCGAACTCCTGAACCTGCGCGTTATTTATTTTTCTGGTCGCATCCTCGTCAGGCAGAGTTTCTGACAGATTGAGCGGAACGATTTCGATCTCATCGATGTTAGCGTCAATGTGATGGTCAAAATTCGGATCGAAGCGGGTATCTCTGACGTCGACACTGAGTCTTGGATCAGGTACTTCTTCGGTTAATCGAGGATCTGATTGATAGGGACGCTCGGGCGCTGGCGGCGCTGGCGCCGGTATGGCCTGAGGGTCACTGGCTCGGGTTTTCAATCTGGAGGGACGACCGGGTGGCCTTTTTCGCACATACGCCGAGGCAGGCTTGAAAACTCCATTAAAAGCATCACGCCATTGCATTATACTTTGTGGCCGGTCTTGTGCCTCCATTCGAAGGCCCCAATCGATCGCATTCAGAAATTCGTCCGAGTAGTGCTGCTGTGCCTGGTTGCTCACAGATGCCAGAGGATCTTCGGAGCCGGTCAGGGAGCTGGAAGCACGGGTGACGGAATCGACCGGCATCGAACCGGTGACAGCTTCATAAAGCACAGCGGCCAGCGCGTATATATCGGACCAGGGACCCTGGTCGTTGTCTGAAACATTGTATTGTTCTATGGGGGTGTAACCGACTGTGACCACCGCTGTCAGCTGCTGTGTGGATTCACTCATGGTGTAGCGTGCTGCACCGAAGTCCAGTAACACAGGTGATCCGTTTTCACGTAGATAAATATTTGAAGGTTTGATATCGCGGTGGGCCAGGCCGGCGCGATGAATTTCTTCCACACCATCGAATATCGGAAAGAGAATGCTGCGCAGTTCGTCCTCGGATAGCGTTCGGTGCTCAGCCAGCACGTCCGCCAATTCCTGCCCGTGTTCATAATCCATCACCATATAGGCGGTGTTGTACTTATGTATGACTTGGTGTACCCGGACAATATTAAGGTGTTTAAAACGGGCGAGCGTTTTGGCTTCCCGGGCGAAATTGCTCAGACCAATATTGTAGTCTTCCACAAACTCCGGTCGGCTGGCGGAGACATTCAGTTGCTCATCGCGGTGGATAATTTCGCGCGGCAGATACTCTTTGATCGCGACATGCACATCCAGATTGAGGTCAACCGCGAGGTAGGTCACAGCAAAACCACCGCGCCCCAGTACGTCCTCTATTTGGTAGCAGCTGATCATGTCGCCGCGTTGAAGGGTGTCAGTATAGCTGGTCACTCAGGCACCGTTGTATTTGAAATCAATAGGTTAGTGTATATTTTCTAGTCGTTCACGACAAAATGTCGCTCAACATAAACATATTCTAATGGATTATGCTTGAACAGGTGCTGAAGAAAGGTGAAATGATAAAAAAGATGAGCTTCAATTGAGTATCAGCACGCTTTTTCGGCTTTTTGACAAAGATTTCCGGCATTGATTTTTGTGTTTTGCGATGTGTGACGGTTCGCTGCGGGCAGGCTAACGCCGTTTTTCTGTCACACGCTGGCTTTGCGATGTCCGGAGCCGTGGCCGCGTTTAATGAGCGCCGATGATCGCGGCGCTCATTGCAGTTTGGCAGGCGGTGCCCGGTCCGCGGGATTCACGGCATCTCGCTTGATTCTTAATTACACAGCAGACTTTTTCTCCTGGCACATATCAATTTGGTATTCAAAGCGCGAAAATAAAGTCAGTGCGAAATCAGGTTTCCGGCGAGTCTGCCAGCCATCTACTGACCAATCGGACTAGTTTCTCAGATATTCCTCCATCGAATCATCCATGGCCTGCGACCATGCGGTATGGTGGGCAGGCGCTGTTGTGCCAGTGATCAGAGATTTATGCGCTTTGTTGCGGAAGCCCATGATGTCATCGTGCTTATGGTGTTCCCAATCCATGAACGCTTTGTTCACGCCGTCGATGTCAAAGCTGGGGTAGTCCGTCTGATCGATCAGTTCCTGAGTATAGTCACCCTGATACACAATCATATCTTCATCGGTTTCCAGGGTTGCTTCGCGCTTAAGCCATTTATCGCTATGGGCCTTCATCTCGGTGAGTGACGGTGTGGGTAATTTACCCATGATGATGTCTCGTGCCCACCATGCCTGAGCATCAAACATGTTAAATGTATAAAACTGATCTTGCATGCCCAGGTACATGACCTTCGGGTTTGGTTCGAAAGCGACTCCCTGATATAAGTCAGGTGTCCACATACGGTTGGTTGCCACAAGTCTGAGGTCATCATCCATGAACGGAAAGTGATGCAGGTATCCCGTACATAATATTATTGCGTCGATCTCTTTACTGGTGCCATCTTTAAAGTGGCAGGTTTTACCAACAACTTTGGTTAACAGTGGTTTGGTTTCCCAGTTGTCTGGCCAGTGAAAGCCCATTGGGTTAGTTCGATAGCACGCTGTTAACGATTTTGCACCATACTTCCAACACTGCGAGCCGATATCTTCGGCTGAATAACTTGCACCAATCACCATCACATCTTTGTCCTTAAATTCAAGCGCATCGCGAAAATCATG